>CAZWCH010000026.1:7759-10614 GCA_964632925.1 uncultured Candidatus Peribacteria bacterium | reverse complement strand
TCCTGCTTATCTCTCCCCGAGGGAAAGTCCAGGATGTGGTGGACCCATACATCCGCTTGCCCCTGTTCCCGGGAACGAGTAGCCTGAGAATCTGTATGGATGTGATGCTGCGGACAGGCCAAACTGCCTCTCCCCGCTCTACGACGCTCGCGACGTTCTCGTGGAAAACCCAACAGGGCGAACCAGTGACAGCCCTCCTGCAAGTGCAGGGGAAAAGGGAGGAAGGGGATGCCATACAAAAAGAATGCGCGTCCATCGTCCATCATGCGCTCCTTGAGGCGGATGCGGACAGCGATCGCCGCTTCGACGGCGCGCTCAAGGAGTTGAATGGGTTTCTGAAGGGCATTTCCCTTGCGCAAAAAATAGAAGAGATCCACATGATCATTGCGCTCCTCGATCGAGAAGACGTTCTCCATGTATCGCACGCCGGAAGGGGAGAGGCATACCTCATCCGCAACGGAGCCGCAACGCAAATAACAGAATATACGGGGGGGCGGCCCGTTTCCGCCTTTGTCCACGTCGCATCCGGAAAACTCGAAGCGCGTGACATCGTAGTGTTTTCAACCCAGCGGCTCCTGCGCACCATGACACCGGCGCAGCTGGCTAATTTTGGCCAGCGCAGCTCCCGTCTTCTTGAGGAAATCCTCCGTACTCTTGCGGCGGAGCACGAGTCCGCCGCGCTTGCCGTCCTCACCACCCCGCAATCCCCCACTCTTTCCTCCTTCGCCAGCAGACAGCGCTCCGCTCGCCGGGTTCCCGGCCTCCCCTTTTCCCTCCCCGTCCTCCTTCAGCAGGCATCACCATGGAAAAATTGGTGTCGTTCTCCCGACGCCCTCCGTCGGCTCCGCTCCTTCTGGAACTCCTTTTTCTCCCTCTTCACCAACCAAAAAAGCAGAAAGCGCGCACACCTCCTCCTCCTTGCAGGAACCATCGGCTCCATCCTCATTCTCTGGATCGGCGTGCAGCTCCTCGTCCTCGGCCGACGAACGCATACCCGTGAAGAACTGGAGGACCGCATGACGCAGATCTCTTCCGAAATCTCCTCAGCGGAAAACCGCTATTTGGCTGGGGACTCCGACGGCGCAAACATCATCCTTCAACGAGCCGAGGAACGCGCCAGGCAAATTTTGGACAATGGCGCCGGGCTCTTTCGTGTGGAGTCTCTCAACCTCCTCGATCAGGTCCGCATGAAGAGGGAGGAAATGAACAACATTACACGTCTCTCGCCGCGGATGTTGGTCAATCTCGCCACCAAAACCCCTTCCGTCATAGCACAGGGTCTCCTGAGAGTGGGTGACGGGGAATTTATGGTCTACGACCGACAGAACGTCTACCGCATCGTCCTTAATTCTATGGAAGACCCTGTCCCTCTCACTAATCAGGATATCATCATGAGCGCTTCCGCCTTCGCGCGCTTCCAAACTCTCGCCTTCCTCACCGCGGAAAACGGCATCGCCGAGTTACAGGGAAGGCAGACGACGACGATGAAAACAGAGGATCCATCGGGGTGGATGAAGGGGAAGGACATCGAATCTTTCCTCCGCTATCTTTACCTCCTCGTCCCGGAAAAAAAGCAAATATTCAAATACGAGCGCATGAGTAACCGCTACGGCCCCGCCGTTGAATATAACGTTAACGGAGATCTCTCCCGTGCCGTCGATATGACGATCGACACGTATGTGTATGTCCTCCAGGAAGGAGGCGGCGTTCTCAAGCTCCTCCGCGGCGAAACTCAGCCTTTCACCATCCAGCGCCTTCCCGACGGCGCCCTGAAAACCGCGACGAAGATTGTTAAAGTTCCCAATGGGAATTTGTACTTCCTGGACCCCTCCCATGCCAGCGTCATCGTTGTTTCCGATAACACAACAACGAATGATGTGAGCTACCTCCGCCAATACGTCATGGAGGGGGAACAGGTCGGCATGCTCCGCGACCTCTCCGTTGATCCGGATGAATCCCATCTCTACCTCCTCGACGAGAAGAGGCTCTACGTCATCGATCTCCAGAAAAAGTGATGCGCGTCCTCGTTTGCGGCACCTTTGACCGCCTCCATCCCGGACATATGTTCCTCCTGCAGGAAGCTTCGCGGCGGGGAGAACTCTTCATTCTTGTTGGGCGCGACGCCACTGTCCAACGAATCAAGGGGACATTGCCCGAGGAATCGGAACGCGTGCGCCTCGAAAACATTATGAAGGCTTTTCCGCGGGCACGCGCGTTTTTGGGCGGACATGAAGATTTTCTCTCCCCTGTTCGTTCCCTCCGGCCCGACCTCATCATCCTGGGATATGACCAATGTCTGCCACCCGGAATCCGCGAGGCCGATCTCCCCTGCCCCCTCGAACGGCTCCCGGCGTTTCATCCGGAAAAATACAAGAGTAGCCTTCGAAGGTGCCGGTAGGAACTTTTGCGGCGGCAATCATTGTTTGGGGAATGAGCATTTCCCTCTTCCTTCAGCTCCCCCTCATCGCCCCGCCGTCTTTCCGCGTCCATGTGTTTGATGTGGGGCAGGGCGACAGCATTCTCCTCACAAGCCCGTCGGGGAAACATATTCTCATCGATGGCGGACCGGACCTTACCTTGGCCAGGCACCTTGCAAATACTCTTCCGTTCTTCAACCGGACGATCGACCTCCTCATCCTTACCCACCCAAACACCGATCATCTCACCGCTCTGCCCCATATTATCGAACACTATACCGTGCGCGCGATTCTCCTCCCGCCAATGCCATCCGACCTCCCAATGTACAGGGAAATCCTCGCCATGATCACAACAACACACCGCCGCATCCGGCCGCCCCACCCCGCCACGCCCATCACCAACGCACGCCCCCACCCCCTCGCCGCTCTCACCGCCGC
>CAZWCH010000026.1:0-7749 GCA_964632925.1 uncultured Candidatus Peribacteria bacterium | reverse complement strand
CTGCATTCCCCTCCCTCTAATCACACCCAACCTCCCACTGTGCGGGGCTGTCCCCCTCCTCAACACAAAAAAAAACAGCCGCATCCTGCCGCCAGATCCAGACATCGACATTAATCTCGGCGACGGTGTTGTCCTTGATGTTCTCTGGCCGGCGCCATCGCTGCGCGACGAACAGACGGGTAACACAAACAATATCTCTATTGTTCTCCGCGCGGTGTACGGCAATGACAGCATCCTCCTCACGGGCGACATCGAAGAGGAGGCAGAGAGGAAAATCATGGCGTCGGGCGCAGATCTCCATACGACAATCCTGAAAGTTGCGCATCACGGCAGTGCAACATCGACATCAACGGGATTTCTCCTGGCAAGCTCTCCACAAATAGCAATCATTTCCGCCGGAAAGAACAACCAATACAAGCATCCACACCCGTCGGTCGTGGATCGTCTCGTCCGCCATGGCATCGCCGTCGCGACAACGGCGGGGGCAGGCACGATTGTAAAAGAGTTTTAGGGCTTCATGATGCCAATGAATTGTGTATAATGCCGCCATCAAAACACTTCTCCTCGCTGCCGGCTCATCACGTCGCTTCTGGCCAATAGCGGACAAATTTCGCCTTTCCATCGCCGGGAAAACTCTCCTCGAACACCAGATAAGCCGGCTGCGGCGCGGAGGGTGCGGCGACATCATCTGTGTTGTCGGCCGGAACAACCAGGAGTGGGTGCGGGAGCTTTATCCGACAATAACAACGATTGTGCAGGGGGAGGATAGTGGAATGCGCGGGGCACTGCTCGCTGCTCTGCCGCTCTGCGGAAACGAACCCGTCCTCGTGGTAGGAAATGACATTGTCGTGGAAGACGCCTATAAGGAACTGCAAGAAAAATTTCTCCAATGCCACCACCTTCAGGGCGTACTCCTCGCACGAGAGACAGAGGAATATTTCCCCGGCGGCTACCTCACCATCCATAATGATCGCATTACCGCGATTTGTGAAAAGCCAGAAAAAGGAATGGAGCCAAGCAACCTCGTCAATCTCATTGCGCACATTCACCGCGACGCGTCGCTCCTGCGCCGCGCTCTTGCCGCGATGCCAATGGGCGGGGAGGATGACGGCTATGAGCGAGCCCTCCACACCCTTTTCCAACAGTATCATTTTTCCGCGCTCCCCTATAGAGGAGCGTGGTTCCCCCTCAAATACCCCTGGCACCCGCTGCACGTGCTGCCGACCATCCTGGACGAACTTTCCGCACAGATCCATCCCACCGCCTCCATTCATGCGTCTGCTGTAGTGGAAGGAAACGTTACTATAGAAGATGGCGTGCGGATTTTCCCACACGCGACAGTGCGCGGACCGTGTTTCATTGGAAAAAACACTATCATCGGCAACAATACCCTCCTTTGGGGATCAAGCGTGGGGCGCTCCTGTGTCATTGGTTTTTGCACGGAAGTAAAAGCAAGCATCCTCGGAAACAACATCTGGACGCATTCCACATATGTCGGCGATAGTGTTGTCGGTGACAATGTGTGTTTTGGTGCCGGCAGTGTCACAGGGAATTTCCGCCTCGACGAACAACAGATCACATCTATGGTGGGAGGAGAAAAGCTACAAACAGGCAGGAGAAAACTTGGTGTAATGATCGGGAAGGATTGTCGTATTGGTATGCACGTTTCCATAAACCCCGGTATAAAAATTGGAGAGGGGTGTTTTGTGGGGGCAGCAACAACAACTGTGCGGGACGCCCCCGACGGAAGCTTCGTTACCACGAACAAAGGAATGATGACTATTAAAAAGAACGCCTCACCAGTCCCGCACCCGCATGATCGCCTTCTTTTTCGGAGGGACGTCGGGGGAGAAAACCACCCCGTCGCATAAAAAAGTTATCCACACCGCCTGTGGATTTCTTGTTGTAAGCCAAAAACATAAAATAATTAAATGCTCATTTTTTCCATGTTTTTTCCACAAATAACCATGATTGTCACTATTTTGTTGTCCTAGAAAGCCCACGAGTTTTCCACATTTTCTCCTCCGCTTCCCACAAAACAATAATAGTAGTTCCCAAAAAAGCCGTGTAAATATTGGCCTTGCGTGCTCCATCCACAGAATAGACAATAGTTCCTCATTAGAGGATAGTGCGCCCGATGATGACGAAGAAAGAAAAGAGAACAATACGATAAAAGATCACCATGAAGTTCTTGTGCAAAACCACCGAGCTCCTCAGCGCCGTTCAGCTTGCGAGTCGGGCGATTGGAGGGCAGCAGGCACTCCCCATTCTCAACAACATTCTTTTTCAAGTGGAAGGAAAAAAGTGCACAGTCAGCGCAACAGACCTGGAACTGGGGGCAATTACCACCCTCGAGGCGAGCGTTGAGAACGAAGGGACACTCACCGTTCCCGCAAAGGCCATCCTCAATTTTGCGCAGTACAACACCGACACGGACGTTCTTCTAGAAACCGTGGAAGGAACGCAGCTTCGCTGCACGTCTCCGCACACCAAAACAACAATCACCGGAGAGCCGGCGAGCGACTATCCATCCATTACCCCCACAGAAAAGCACACCTCTTTCTCTGTTGAGGCCGACGCAATTCTTCGTGGATTGCACCTCACCACCTTCGCTGCGGCAAGGAGCGCCCTTCGTCCTGTTCTTTCTGGCGTGTATTGTCGGGTTGGCGGGGGAGAGGCGACGCTTGTAGCCACGGACAGTTACCGGCTTTCAGAGTATCGCGTTCCTATTAGTAAGGGGGGCGAGGGGGCGTCGTGCATTATTCCAGTAAAAGTTCTCGAGGAACTCCGTGGAATTCTTGGTGGTAAAAAGAGGGACGGGGGGCGCCAGTCGTCCGATGTCCTCGTCTGTGTTGGGGCGCAACAGGTGGAATTCCATATTGGACCCACGCGCCTTTTTTCTCGGCTTATTGAGGGGCGCTTTCCCAATTACGAGCAAATCATTCCCAACGAACACACGACGTCTGTGTGTCTTCCCGCGCGCGAGCTTAGTATCACTGTGCGGCGCATGCATTATTTTACAAAGGAGATGAACAACAGCCTTGCCATCCATGTTTCCGCCGGCAGCGTGCGTCTTGTCTCCCCACAAACACAAATAGGAAAAGAAGAGTCCGTTATTTCCGCAGAAACAAAAGGGAAAGAAAACAAAATTGCCCTAAGCTCCTCCTACCTTCTTGATTTTTTGGGTCATATAGACGAAGACGACACAAACATAACAATCGTCGATAGCGTCCACCCGGCCGTTTTTCGTCTCCCAAAACAGCCCGGCTTTCTCCATCTCATCATGCCGTTGCGCATGTCCGATGAGTGAGTCGCGCGCGCATCTGGTATGAACCCCTCCATTCTCCTTGGTACAGAGACCCACCGGGACGTCGCACAGTTCCTCCAAAAGAAGGGCGAAATTATCATATCGGGGCCGTCGAACCCGACGGCGAAGGCCGCCATCGTCGCGCAGGTTCTCTCTTTTTTTCCTCAAAAAATCCTCTACCTTTCCGGCGACGATGGCGCGGCGGAATCATCCCGGCACTGGTTGAAGTTCTTCGGTGTCGATGGGATTCGCCTCCGTTCCCCGTCGGCGCTCGTGCCGCCGGTTGATATTGTGCGAGACCTTCTTTGTGTTGCGGATGGCAACAAAAATGCCATTGTTGGCAGGGGGGCGTGGGACGCGCCCGTCCCATTGTTTGTAGGGCTTCGGAAGAACTCTCTGAATATTTCTCTTCAAAAAGACATAGATTTCGCGCCGCTAATTGATGGGCTTGTGGAAAGAGGATATTGGTGCGGCGACGATCAGTTTCTCCGCCCGGGCGAGTACCGCAGGCGCGGCGACGTATTCGATATTTTTCCTGTGCAGTCCCGACATCCGCTGCGCATCCTTTTCCATGGGAATATGGTGGAGGAAATTTTTGAATATGACCAGGAGGGTCGGCAGAGGGGCGCGTGCCATCAATCCATAAAAATATTACCACTCACCTGTCGGGAGACCGCCCCGCTCCGTGAGCAGGTATTGCCGTCCACTTTGTATATTCTCGATGATCAAGACGATGTTGTTCTCCGTGGCGCGCAGAACGTCATCCGCTTTACGGCGTTTCCCGAAACCGAAAAGAATCACGTACACCTCCGGTATCTCTCGGTATTGAAGTTTTACACGTTGGGGGATTTTTTGAACGACATTCGCGACAAGGTGCATCAGGGGTGGAGATTGCTTGTTGTTACCAAGAGGATTGATGAGATTCGGGGTGTTTTCCAGGAAGAGAGGATCCCGTGTGCCTTCCATGCGGACGCCCCCAGGGAGGGTGTTGTTGTTTTGGGGGCTGAAGATGGGGATCTCCTTCCGCATTCCATACAAAACCCCGACCTTCGGTGTGCTCTTCTCACCGATCGTGAGATTTTTACATTACGGAAGACGACGAAGCAGAGGAGTATTCAAAAAATTGCCCTCGATTTCATTACATCTCTTTCCCGTGGCGACTATGTTGTCCACATGGAGCATGGGATTGGATGTTTTGGTGGTGTTATACAGAAGATCGTCGATGGTACGACACGAGAGTATCTCGAACTTGCCTATGCGGAAGGAGACAAACTCTTTGTTCCTGTCGACCAGGCGGACAAACTGAGTAAATATGTCTGCGAGGAGGGAGACAAGCCGACGCTCACGCGGTTGGGGGCTGTGGAGTGGAAGCGGACAACAAGGAAAATACAAGAAGAAACACAAAAAATAGCCCGCGAACTCCTGAATCTCTATGCGCGCCGCGCGCGGGCGAAGGGGTTTGCATACAAGAAAGGCGCGGTGGAAATGCGCGCATTCGAGGAATCGTTCCCCTTCGAAGAGACGCCGGGGCAGGCGAAGGCCATTCTTGAGGTGAAAGGAGATATGGAGGACGACCGTCCAATGGATCGTCTGGTATGCGGCGATGTCGGCTTTGGAAAAACAGAGATCGCGATGCGGGCTGCCCTGCGGGCAGCCATCAATGGAAAGCAGGTTGCCGTTATGGCGCCGATGACGATTTTGGCCGATCAGCACTATCACACTTTTTGCGAGCGCATGCGCAGCCTCCCTGTTCATATTGAGATGCTCAGCCGTTTTCGCACAAAAAAAGAACAGTGCGATATTCTTGCGAGGCTTCGGAAGGGGGATATTCACATCATCATCGGCACTCATCGTCTCCTTCAACCCGACGTGCAGTTTTTAAAACTTGGTCTCGTTATTATCGATGAAGAGCAAAAATTTGGCGTGAAACAGAAAGAGCGCCTCAAGGAGATTCGTTCTTCCATTGATGTTCTTACACTGACAGCGACGCCCATCCCGCGCACGCTCAACTTGGGTCTTCATAAGCTCCGGGATATTTCCATTATCACCACGCCGCCACCGGGACGCCTTCCTATCATTACGGAGGTGCGAAAATATTCCGATGCCCTCGTGCGGCATGCGGTGCTCCAGGAGCTTGAGCGCAAGGGGCAATGTTTCATGCTCCACAACCGTGTGGAAACCATCGATGCCTTCGCGGAAAAAATGCGCTCCTGCATTCCTGAGGCGCGGTTCATTGTGGGACATGGACAGCTTTCCGCGGGTGATCTGGAAGAGCGCATTTTCCGCTTTAAAAGCGGAGAGGCGGACGTTCTGGTGAGCTCGACGATCATCGAAAACGGCATTGACCTTCCAAGGGCGAATACCCTCATTGTGAACGAGGCGGAGAGGCTGGGTCTCTCCCAATTATATCAACTGCGCGGGAGGGTCGGGAGGAGCTCTCTGCAGGCCTATGCGTATTTTCTCTATCATTCGCAGCGCCTCCACGACGAAGCAAAAAAACGGCTCCGCGCCATCGTTGAAGCATGCGAACTGGGGAGTGGATTCCAGGTGGCCATGCGCGATTTGGAAATTCGCGGAGCGGGGGAAATTCTGGGCGCGAGTCAATCGGGTGCTCTGCAGACCGTAGGGGTGAATCACTATCTCCGGATGTTGAAGGGCGCCATTGAGGAACTCCGTGGCAATGCCGCCGCGGAAGAACCGGAAGAAAACGCGGAAATTATTCTCCCCGTCGAGGCGCTTATTCCGCCCTTCTACATTCCCGACGAAGAAGAACGCATTGCCATGTATCAGAAGCTGGCGGGGAGCGAGGAAGAGGTCATTCTTCAGGAGTTCGAAAAGGATCTTCATGAGGAGTATGGCGACCCGCCGCCGCCAGTGCGGTGTCTCTTCGCTATCCTTCGCTTGAAAATCGCATGCCGCCATGCCGGCGTTCTCCGTGTAAAGATGGAACATGCCGGAGGGGCGGATGAAATTGTGCTTTCCTTGGGTCCACGTGTGACGGCAAAGGAGGTGATGCAGTTGGTCCATAAAAATTCACAGTGGCGCATCAGTAGTGCAACGCTCCGCATGGCGGCGGAGGATTTTCAAAAAGGAAAGGAAGAACAGTGGATTCATGGTCTTACACAAGACATTCTCCTTCTCCGGAAGAGGGAGAAGAAAAAGGAAGACGGAGAGTGGTAGAAGCAGTCGAATGGTGCCGAGGAGAGGACTTGAACCTCTATGGGATTGCTCCCACCAGCTCCTAAGGCTGGCGCGTCTGCCAGTTTCGCCACCTCGGCTTGTAAGGGATACTACCATCCGCCTTCACATCTTGGACCGTAGATCCGCCTGTCGCATTGCCTCGGTTTTCTGTTGTTCCAGTTCTGTTATCCTGCCTCGCTCCTGGTCTTTTGTGGCAATAACGGCACGCTGTTTTTCCTCTTCCAATAAACGGATTTTCTGTGAAAATTCCTTCTCTATGGCGGCGATCGATCGCCGTTTTTCTTCCTCCAGAACCCTCTTCTCCCGATCGATAATTTCACGCGCCTCCCGGCGGACTTGTTCTAATTCCGCCCGCGCGCGTCCCATACCCCGTCGGGCGAGGCTCGTAGGGAGTTTGCGGCACGCCTGCTCGGCCTCCGCGCATTTTTGCTCCTCTTTTTGGATGCGATTGCGCGCGCTGGTTTCGCTGTGGAGAAGGCGCCGAGCCGCATCCTTTTCCGCCTCCGAGCGGTGGCGCGTCATTTCTTCTCTGGCCCTGTTTATCTCGCCCCGATGTCGTTGTTCTATGAGGGCAATGTGCGCTTCCATGCGATCATGGATTTTCTTTTCTTCCATTTCCGCGAAGTGCGTAGCAAGCTGCTTGTCCTGCGCTGCGCGACGTTCCCGCGCAGCCGCATGTATTTTTTGCATCGATTCTTTCCGTGACTGTTCCTCTTTTTCCATTTGCTCTTGTTTTTGTTGTTCTTGCTGTCTCTCTGCCGCGAGCTTTTTTGCTCGTTCGCGTTCCTTTCCCTTTTCCTCCTGATGTTTTTCCCACCATTCCCGCTGTTGAGATTGCCGCCTTTTACCTTCTTTCGCGCTCGCCGCCGCCATTTTTTGTTGTTGCTGAACAAGTTCATCCTTTGCGGCCGCGTGTTGTTCGCGCCGCTGCGCGCTTTCTGCGGACAGGCGCTCCCGCGTCGCGGCGATGCGCTGCAGTTCCTCCTCGCGCTGTTGTTTCTCTTTCTCCTCCGGCGTTGGTGGGGGAGGAGGGAAGGCCTGGGTCATGGGACGAGGCGGTTGGGACCGCGATAGAGGAAGGTGACGTCGCGGACGCTTTTGGCGTTGAGGAGCACCATGAGCATGCGCGTAAGGCCGAAGCCGTAGCCCCCGTGCGGGGGGCAACCGAAGCGGAAACAGTCCAGGTAGTGCCTGATGGGATCAAGGGATAGTCCTTTTTCCTTCGCCTGTTTCACGAGGAT
>CAZWCH010000025.1:0-10668 GCA_964632925.1 uncultured Candidatus Peribacteria bacterium | reverse complement strand
CCGAAGGGAGCGGTCTCCGTCTGACCACTGCTCACTGGCTCTTGCCATCCGGACGAAACCTCGCCCATGAAGGCATCACTCCCGACATCGTCATCGATCGCACACCGGAGGACATTGATGTAAAAAGGGACCCGCAATTGGATGCGGCCTTGAAGTGGTTTAAGAAGGAATAACAGATCAATATTTCAAAACACCCTCTCCCTTCGAAGGGAGAGGGTTGGGTGAGGGTTGTATTCCTTCAAACCCTCTCCCTTCCCTCCCCCTTAAAAGGGGGAGGGAATGACCACGATGGCAACCCTGTATACTTTCCCCCAATGCTCCGCCTCCCCGCATCATTGGAGCGCAAGCTCGCGGAACAGTTTCCCCTCATTCGTGAACGGGAACGCTTCGTGGCAGAAACAGTGGGAAATGCTCTCGAAGGAACCCTCCCCTCAGAGAAGGAGCAGCCTCTCACCATCGGCGGCACCCTCCACCTCTTCACCGACGGGGGATCTCGCGGGAATCCTGGTCAAGCAGCCATTGCCTGCATCATCGAGGACCCTCTCCGTGGGACGGTCCTCAAGGAGTACGCCGAAGTCATCGGCATCGCGACGAATAACGTCGCCGAGTACCGTGCCTTGATCAAGGGGCTCGATCTCGCCCGCGAGTTTCATCCCAACCGCCTCATCTGTCATCTGGATTCCGAGCTCATCGTGAAGCAACTGAATGGGGAATACCGCATTCGCATGCCATCGCTTCAGGTCTTTGTCGAAGAGATCCGAGCAATCACAGAAACACTGCCGGATGTCGTCTTCACATTTGTCCCACGAGAGGACAATTACCGTGCGGACGCTCTCGTGAACAAAGCCCTCGACGCCCATCCCTCTCCTTCGTACAAAAAACCGCAGAGGAGAATGCACTGAATTTTCCGTAACTGCTCATTAAGCCTGTAGCTAGAGAAGAAAAGGGCAGACCCTATTCCCTCCCCCTTGAAAGGGGGAGGGTAGGGAGAGGGTTTGGAGAAATACCAAATTACAACCCTCACCCTGCCCTCTCCCTTCCAGCCTTCGCCAAGGCTACGGCCGGCAAGCAAAGGGAGAGGGTGTTTTTTATTTCCTCTTCAGCGGCGCGAGGAAGAGCTCCTCCGAGAGCCAAGGGGCGACTCGCCCCTGGGAAACAAGGACCTTCTCCTTCTGCAGTCCCGTTTTCGCTTCTGCATACTTCTGCCGGAGCTTCTTGAGCTTCATCCGGCGCGTGCGCCGGGCGTGGATTTCCGTCTGTCGAATGCGGGCCATATTTGAAGCTTACAGGTTGTGAGTAATAGGTTCCAGGTTCGTTGTGTTGATGATATCCGACTTCTCCAGCCACCCCCGGCGCGCTTGGGAAACTCCGAATTCGTAGGAAAAGCCGTAAATAGAATGGGCGTCGGAGCCGATGGCGATTTTGACGCCAAGGTCTTTGGCGCGTCGAAGGTGGATATCGGGGAGGTCCAGCCGCTCCGGGGATGCATTGAGTTCGACAGCGACTCCGCGCTTTGCAGCTTCCTTCAGAACGGCGTCAATGTCGAACTCTATCGCCACGCGTTCCCCCAGCATGCGCGCGAGCGGGTGACCGAGAACCTTCACATGGGGATTGGCAATGGCGCGGAGGATTCGCTGCGTCATCACGTCGCGCGATTGGCGGAAGTGGGAATGGACGGAGGCCATCACCCAATCGAGCTGCCGGAGGACGTCGTCCGGAAGGTACAGGCGGCCGTCGGCGAGGATATCCACTTCGGCGCCCGCGAGAATCCGGATGCCATGCACGGCCTTCCGCGCCTCCTCTATTTTCTTGAGGTACTGGCGGATATTCCCCGCCTTGACCCCCCGCACCATCCCCATCGGTGATGCATGGTCCGTGATGGCGATGCATTCGAGCCCCGCGGACTTCGCCGCGCGCGCCATATCCGTCATGGAATCTGCCCCATCGCTGAACGTGCTGTGACAGTGAAAGTCACAGTGGACATCTTCGACTGTGATGAGCTGCGGGAGCTCCCCATTCATCGCCGCCTCAATCTCCCCGCGATCTTCCCGTAATTCCGGTTCGATATACGGAAGCCCCACCGCGCGGTAGACGTCCTCCTCCGTTGCCGCCGCAAGGAGCTTCCTTTTGTGCTTCGCCGTTCCGCGGTACACGCCGTACTCAGAGATCGTAAACCCCTTACGGATACCGATCTTCCGGATGGCGACATTGTGGTCCTTGCTCCCCGTGAAGTAGTGGAGCGCCGCGCCGAAGACGTCGCCGTCGACGACGCGGAGGTCCGCATCGATCCCCTCTTTGAGAAAGACCGTGGCCTTCGTCCTTCCCTTGGCCGTCACCCGTGCAACTTGCGGAAGCGAACAGAAGAGATCCATGACTTTTTCCGGTTTTTGGCTCGTCACGAGGAAATCGAGATCGCCGACGGTGTCCCTGCGTCGCCGCAGGCTCCCGGCGATCTCCGCCCTCTCGCAGAACCTGCTCCCACGCAGCGCCATGAGGATTTCCTCTGCGAGAGGGAGGGCAACGCCAATGGGAAGCCGCCCCGCCATCCGCTCACGCATCGCGATGCCCCGACGAATGTTTTCGACGGACTTCTCCCCCCATCCTTTCACCTTCTGGAGCTTGCCCGACATGAGGAGTTTTCGCAGATCTGCGATGCTTTCGACACCGAATTTCTTCCACAAAAACTTCGCCTTCTTCGGCCCGAGCCCTTCGATCTCCATGATCCGGAAAAGCCCTGCAGGAAGTTTCTTCTCAAGATTCGTCAGATATTGCAGTGTTCCGGTCTTCAGGAGCTCCTCGAGCTTCTGCGCGAGGTCTTCGCCGATGCCCGGCAGCTCCTGGAGCGCCCGGATTCCTCCGCGTTCGTAGATATCTCGCAGCGGCGTCGTCAAATTGCCGACAACGAGGACCGCGCGCCCGTAGGCACGGATCCGGAAGGGGTTCTCCTCCCCCCGAAGCTCGAGCAGCATCGCAATCCTCTCAAACACCTGCGCAATATCAGCATTGGTCATCGGAAGGAAGGATAGCACTGGTAGCCCCTCACCCAGACCCTCTCCCGCGGGGAGAGGGAGTAAGAAACTCCTCCAACCATGGATTTTCCTTCCGCAGAATGCGGCTGCGGGTATCGATGGGATCGTCCCACCACGGCGGAAGCATGCGCATGAGCTCCGCGCGGAGAGCAATCTCCATCGCCGGATTGTCGAGGAGTTCCGCGACCTTCACGACGATCCGCAGGCGCGGGACGCTGAAAGGGGCGCGGGTTTTTGCCTCTTCCAAAAATACAAGCGTTTCTTTCTCCTTCCCCTGTAATGCTGCGTGCCATGCCTGAAGCGATGGGAGTAATGGGTCGAGATCGCTTGTGAGGAATGTAAGAGAGCGAAGGCGTTGGTCGATAACGGCATCGAGTATTGCCTCTGAGGGAATATCCTGACGATCATTCACCCGCTCCCGTGCAAAGAGTGCGGTTTCGAGGAAACGGACGAGGAGGGCGCGATCCCAGGGCGCACGGTGCACGGCGCGGTCGTAACCTTGGACTGCCGCGGCGACGTCGCCTCTTTGGAATACGCGCTCCGCACGGTGGGCTGTGAGGCGGGAGGAGAGGGAGAGGGCAGTAAAAATTGTTATCATGAGAAGAATGGCGACTGAACCCTCTCCCTCACCCTCCCCCTTGAAAGGGGGAGGGAATTTTGTAGCGCATGCCATACTGCAATACCCTCTCCCTTTGAAGGGAGAGGGCAGGGTGAGGGTTGTGAGCATCCCGCAGATGAGCCAGAAGAAGGCATGGACGACGACCCCCTCGAAACCGAAGAGGAGGCTGACACTGAGGCCGACGATGCCGACTGCTCCCGCAAGCATGACCGCGTCGCGGCGCTCCCGCCACACCCGTAGGCACCGTATGAAGAGGAGGACGAGGAACGCGTAGTAACCGAGGAACCCGGGAATGCCGAGCGTGAGGAGGAGATCGAGAGGCTTACTGTGCGCACGGTCAACCGACGTTGTGAGCGATTCGTACGCCGTGAGCGGCGCACTTTGAAATCGTGGAAAGATCATTCCCGTCGTCTCCAACCCCCAGCCCAACGGTCTCTCCCGAATCATCGAAACGGCATCGCGCCAGATCGCAATGCGGCCATGGATGGAACGATTCCACTCACCTGGAATGGCGAAGCGGTGGAGGAAGATGGCTCCACAGAGAATGGCAATGGAGAGAATTATCCAAATACCAAAAAAGAGGTGGTATATACCAACGGAGTACCTGTTACTTCCCTCCCCCTTAGGGGGAGGGTTAGGGAGAGGGGTATACGCACTACCACTGCCACAGAAATTCCTGTCTACCCCTCTCCCTACCCTCTCCCCTCGGGAGAGGGGATTATTAAAACACCAAATGTATACCAAGAACGAGACACCGAGCCCCACTATCCCCGCCCTGCTCCCCGTCGCGAGGAGGACAAGAATGTTTCCTGTTAGGAGAAGCATTATGCTCCATGAGTAGCCCCTCACCCTAACCCTCTCCCGCCATTCGGCCTCGAACTCATGGCCGAGAGGCGGGGAGAGGGAGTTTCTCCTCCACGCCGCGAATATGGCCAGCGGCCCGGTGAGAAGGAGAAATTGTGCCAGCGCATTCGGCTGCCCGATGGAGGAGAACACGCGCCCGAGAAACACATCCGCATCCCACCAACCTCCGAGGGGGTCCATCCTCACCATCTGGAGAAGACCGTAGAGCACTGCGCTGGCATTGCTCCAAAGAACAGCGTGCAGGAGAGACTGTTCCCGGCCTCCGCGCACCATGCCACCCGCCACAAGCGCAAGTCCCAAAAATATTCCATAGGCCATCACCCCCTCGAACCGCGGTTCGACTCCCACGATACTGAGGAAAGGGGCGGTACTCCAGAGCGGCGACAGGAACACCACCGCAAAGAATGCGAACAGAAAGCCCTGTCTCGACACCGAGTGCTCGACACCGAGGTGAGCCATCCGGCTCGAGCACAGTACGATTCCGCAGAGTGCCGCAAGGGCAAATAGCAGAAGCTTAACGAGAGGAATGCCACCCATCCCCACAGGAACGACCACAAGAGCGCCACCGGCAATCAGCGCCACACATGCTTTCACCATCAAATCATCGGTGGTGCAATACCGGAACTGGCGCACAGGCGTCAGTATATCCTCATGCCTCCAGCACGACGCACCGCGCCAAAATCTCCCAACGGATGGGCGCCGCTCCTCGGCATCAGCGGCTTCGGCGCCGTCATTGCCGCCGGCCTCATCGCCTACAATACCTTCGCGCGCGCGGACGTTCTGGAAGGTCTCCGCGGCATTCAAATCATCCCCATCGCCCCCGAAGAGCGCACGGTGCGGCCCGGAGGAATTTTGCGCCTCACCGCCGTCGGCGACTTCGCCACCATGGAAGTTCCTGTCCGTGCGGAGTGGTCATTCGTCGGTCCCGACCACAACGGCGCCCTCCTTCGCTGCTCCAATGCGCCGCGCTGCCGCTTCCGCGCCGGGAGCCGGCCGGGTACCGTCCGCCTCCGTGCCAGCGTTTCTTCCTTCTCTGATTCCGCCGCGATCGTCATCACGCCTCCGTAGGTCGACGTGCACGCGCATCGGAACAAAGAATCGCCGCTGTTCCCGCCGCCTCCGCCGTTTCGCCCCCTTCCACACCCTGTCGATGTTCACGCGATGGAGATTGGTGTAGCGCTCCAGTTCGTTCGGATCGGCGACTTTCAGAACATCGAGTTCCGGCGCGAACATTTCGCTGTAACGGTCCCGCCGGCGGATGAGCTTGACCGTCCCGTCGCTGCGCACGAGGGCCACGGCGGCGCGCTTGATCGTGTTGAAATTACTCGCCATCACCTGCGCGTATCCCCCCGCATCCATGATGGCGAGAAGATCGCCGTGTTCCAGCTTCGGAAGCTCGCGGTCGCGGGTGAGGAGGTCCCAGCAATCGCATGTGCTCCCGCCGATCGTCACCGCGTGGACGCGGGGCGCGTTCATCTTCGACGCCGGCAAAACGTCGTACCGCACATCCTCCTGCACCAATGCATCGGGTACGAAGTTGTATGTGGACCCGTCGACGATGATCATGCGCTCCCGGCGTCCGAGACGCTTGTGCGCCACCACCTTCATGAGTCCCATGCCGGCATTGAGAACGATGCTCTTCCCCGGTTCAAAGATGAGCTGCAACGGCGGAATGCCTTGCCGTTCGCGGAGACGCTCGAACCACAACGGAAAATCCCACATCGCCTCGATGGGAAATGCTTCGCCGTCGCCGATCGCCGCCGGAAATCCTCCGCCGAGGGAGAGCGTGCGCACGCGGATGCCGCGATCCGTGCAGCGCTTCACGATTTTTAACATCGCCCGCGCCGCCACGCGGAACACCCGCGCGTTCCCAACATATCCCCCCATGAAGTGAAAACCGCGGAAGTCGACGTAGGGCGCAGCGGTCGCCAGCGCAATGGCACGATCGACCATAGCCAGCGGAATGCCGTACTTGTTCCCCTTCGTCGAGTAGGCGCCGACATCGATCATCGGATTCACCCGGAGCACCGTGCGGACCTGCACGCGGAGCTTGCGCGCCGCGCTGGCAATAAGCGCGAGATCTTCGATGCTGTCCGCGGTAATCGCTTGCACCCCGATCTTCGCGGCGAAGTGGACATCGTGTTCGGTCTTGACAAGGTTGGTGAAAGAGAGCTGCCGCGGATGGAAATCCGCAAGGAGGCCGAGAATGAGTTCCCCGACGCTCGAGCAATCGAGCTCGAATCCCTCTTCCCGCGCCATGCGGAGAATCTCCAGGTTGCTGTTGCACTTCACGGCATATTGCAAGCGCACCGGCGGAGGGAGCGCCGCCTTGAAGCGCCGCATGCGTTCCCGGATCTCGCTCTCAACATAGAGATAGAGCGGCGTCCCGTACTTCTGGGCGATGCGGTCCACGGCAATGCCCTCGACCATGAGGAAACCGCGGCTATCCTGCGACAGGAACCGCTCCCACCGCTCCCGCATGTAGCGGGTGGAAACTTCCTTGCGGCGTCTGCCGCTGAGCGGTCGAGATCCCCCGGGAGGCTGTTCGTCCATCTCAAGAAAAGAGTATGCCGCGCATTGTAGGTGCATCCGCCAGCGACGCAAGGGATTTTTTCGCAACTCTCACCCTGCCCTCTCCCTTCAAAGGGAGAGGGTGTTTTCTATGAGAGGGATTTACTCCGCCGACTTCCGCGAAAGCGCCAGGACGGCACGACAAACGCGTTCTACCGCCGCTTCATCCAGTCCCCGCTCCGCCCCAGACTCCGCCCATGCGTCGATCACTTCTTCATCGTCCTCGGCAATTCTCCCTTCGTCGGCCGCCTCCACATAGAGCTGCGCACGCTGTTCCAGGCAGTCGAGAATCTGCTGGTCCAATTTTTCCATCTGCGCGCTCGTGCCACTGAATACCGCCATGCCGCGTACTCATTGCATACCGGAAAAAAAATGCAAGAGAATTTCGCTTGTCCACGGAAGAATTTTTCTTTCTCGATAACTTTTAGACGGTTTCCCTCTCCCTGTGGGAGAGGGTGGCAAATGATGGCAGGGGGCTGTTCCCTCCCCCTTGGGGGGGAGGGCTAGGGAGAGGGGGTAGATCATTTTCTGACCCCCTCTCCTGCATCCTCTCCCATAGGGAGAGGAATATTTAGAACCCGAACCCGCCTCCAGGCCCAAAGCCCGGACCCATATTGCCGCCGTTGAAGCCGCCGCCATCGAACCCCCCTCCACCGAAGTCACCACCCTCAAAATCCTGGTCCTCCATTTCCTGACAGCGCTCCAATTCATCCTCCACACTCGTCAGACCTTCCTGCATTCGCTCTTTTGCCTCCGCTTTTTCCTCATCGAGAGATCGAATCACCTGCGGATAACGCTTATCAGCTACCTGCTGTGCCTTCGCAATTTTTTTCTCATACTTTGCACTAATTTTTGCTTCTTCCTCGGGAGTCTCTGCATCAACCAAGGCATCTTCCTTCTTTGCTTGCAGCTTCGCCACTTTGCCATAGACACGCTTCTTCATTTGAGCCTTCATTTTCTCAAACTTCTCATCGATCTTCGCGAGTTGTGCCTGCATTTTTTCGAGAATTGTCTCCATCCTGTCGCAGCTCATCGGCCCTCCGCGACCCGGGCCTCCCGGCCCCATCGGACCCATCATCGGACCACCCATCATGCCGCCGCCACCGCCCATTCCTGGACCGCCCATCATTCCCGGCCCACCCATCATATCGCCCCTGCCCATCGGCATCATCGGCCTCATGGGACCGGCCTGGCGCATCTGTCCCTCATTCTGCCTACATTGCCACTCTCCACTTTCCGGACAGAACCAGTATCCACGACACCCATCTTTTGAAGGTGGGTATGCGCTGTCGCACTTCTTCTGGAAGTCATGCTGACCTTGCCCCCAGTCGCCAGTGCCTTGTCCGCCTCCTGATTCACCGTACATTTCCCGTCCCTTCCACTGGCAATCCTGATCCTCTGTCCAGCGCGTTCCAAACCAGCAGCGGTACACGTTGCCCCGTTTCTCAATGTTATTCATCTGCTCTCCTTCCCCCTGGCGCTGACTGCCATCATACCCTCTCCCCTCGCACACCCACTGATTCTGCAGACATTGCCAGACTTGTCCATTGGGACACGACCACGGTGGTGTCGGCCCGGATCCCCCGGGATTACACGACTGTGTGCCCTGCTGACCTCCCTGCGGCCCCTGCCACTGCTGTGATCCCTCCTGACGCCGTTCTGCGCAGACGATAGACCCATTTTGACAGTCCCACCGCATGCACATGTAGTCTTGTGGCATCTTCGACCAGTCGCACTGGTTCGATGGCTGCGACTGCGCCGGATACGCAGTCGACGTTGATGCATCGCCCGCCGGTTGCGCCGTTCCGCCGGATGTATCTCCTGTCGGATGCGTTGTGCCACCGGATGTATCGCCGGTTGTCGCCGTGGACGTTCCCATCGACGCATCGCCGTTCGACGTTGTCGTCGTCTGCGCGACCGTGAGCCCTGCAAGCGCCACGACGCTCGAGGCAACGAGCGCGGCGACGCCCGCGACGAGGAGGTGATTGCCGCAACAACTTCCTGAACCTTTACTCATATGTGTGTTTGGAAGGAAAAATAAAGCCAAAGTTAGAGTACCCCCCCTCCCCGGTAAAACACCTGCTCCTCACTTACGTATTGCGGATCGTCCTCCTCTCCCCCATCACAACAGACGACGGGAGCATGCCCCGTTGCCGCGACCGGCTCCGCCTCCGTCCGCGCCTGCACCGCGATGTACCCCACCCCCACGCTCCCCGCGAGAGCGAGGAGGGCGAGTGGGAGAACGAGCGGATGGCGGGGTTTGTGCATAAAGAAATTAGAAATCGAGGTCTTCGAGGTCTTCTTCCTCATCTGTTCCGCCTTCCTCCACTTCCCATTCCCCCTCATCAACATCACGGAAATCTTCCTCTTCATTGAATGATTCATCGAATTCCTCCTCAAACCCGAGGTCTGCCATAACCTCTTCAAAACGGCTTTCCACTTCATCCCACTCTGCCCGCGGGATCGTCCCGTCCTCCACTGCAGTTTCCATCGGTTCCTTCATCACTTCCTCGAGTTCACCCATGAGACCGCTCCCCATTTCCTCTTCATCCTGATCTGGGCCAGCGCCGAGCGCTTCATCGAGCACGCTGCCGCACTCTTCGTACGCGCGGAACTCCTCGGGAATCTCGCCATCGAATGCACTGCCTTCCCCGTCATCATCTTCGAACTCCTCTTCATCTCCATCATCGAAGAGTTGCGCGAGGAGCCCCTTCATCCCGAAGAAATCTTCTTCCTCCCCCATCATATCCATATCGGGAAGTTCCGGGAGATCCATACAGACCTCCTTCGCTTCCTCCGCCTTCTCGCCAAGTTGCGCGAGGATATCCTCGATATCCCCTACCTCTTCATCCGTGAAAACATCGTACTTTTTCGCCACATCGAGCGCGTGATACACGGGGCCGTCCCGATCAGCGAATAGCTGGAGCATCGTCGCCGCGTTCTCCATCATCTCCGGATCCGGCGGTCCGCCTGGTCCGCCCATCCCCGGTCCACCGCATTCTTCCTGCATTTCCATTCCTGCCTCCCAGAGGTCATCTGGAGTTTCCGCCTCCTCGATCAGCGATACATCGAAGTCCGGACAGAACTGCTCCGCAGCATCCAGCATCATGTTCTTCTCGTCCTCGATCCACATGAATTCCCCGCCAAATCCTTCATCCTCAAATCCGGGACCCATTCCACCGAAGTACTCATCGAAATCTCCTTCTTCCGGCATGTAGCCGAACTCATCCACGAAGTAACCGAAGTCTTCCGGCGGTCCAAACCCTGGACCAAAATCTCCCGGACCGCCGTATCCTCCATCGAAATCTCCAAAATCTCCGCCATCAAAATCCCCGAAATCGTCCTCCTCGAAATCCTCTTCTTCAAATTCCTCTCGCGCGGCGGGGTGCGCATCGACTCCGATCTCTGGCACACGCATCGTTGACGTCTCTGACTGCACCTGCGGCAGGGCAGGCGTGACGGTTGCCGGTCCCTGCGCAGGGACCGGTTCCGCGGGAACGACTTGCGCAGCCGCCTTCAACTCGTCGCAGTAATTGGAGCAGGTGGACATGTTGAAGATGCCCGTCTTCCCCGTCTTCGCGGCAT
>CAZWCH010000024.1:1486-10815 GCA_964632925.1 uncultured Candidatus Peribacteria bacterium | reverse complement strand
TCTGGTACGAGGATGCAGTCAATGCATTCGTCGATGCCGGCTATCTCGATGCCAGCCAGACGCGCTTCCGCGGCGGCGACGCGGCGAATCGCGCGGAGTTCGTGAAGCTCGTCGTGGAGCTCAATGGTGGCATCCTCTCCACGGCGCCGGCGGTCGCGAGCTTCAACGACGTTGGAGCAAGCGCCTGGTTCTACGGCTACTTTGAGGAGGCGGCAAAGGAAGGATGGGTGAAAGGTGACAAGAATTGTTATGGCACGAAGCCGTGCTACGCCCGACCGAGCGCGAACATCAATCGCGCGGAGGCCGCCGCTCTCATTGTGCGGGCATTCGGTCTCGAGGGCACTGGCGATGCGCCGAGTTTCGTCGATAATCCCTCCAGACAGTGGTACACGGACGTCGTCCAGACCGCCGCGGATCACTGCGTTCTCCAGGGGGATGACAGGACGGGCCGCGCCCGCCCCGGAGACAATATGAATCGCGCGGAAATGGTCGTCATGCTCCACCGTGTCGATCAGGGTCTCGCGTACGGCGTGGACTGTGGAACGGAAGGAGAGGAAGAGGAGGGGGAGGAAGAGGCTGGCGCATCCATTAGCGACGTGCGTGCTGTTGCGGCAAGCAAGGTCGAAGTGGAATTCACGGTGGCGGTGGATCCCGCCAGCGCGGAGGACGTGAGCCACTACACCGTGGCGGCGGAAGGCGGAAAGGAGATGGTGGTGGAGTCCGCGACCGCGAAGAGCGCGGATGTTGTGGAACTCATGATGGCGCAATCGCTCACGGCCGGCACGGAGTACACGCTGACCGTGACGGATCTCGCGACGGAGGACGGAGATCTGTTCTCTGATGCGAGCTCCTTCAAGGGATACAGCGCCGTGGTCAAGGGCGATGGCGTCCTTGAGATGTCGGTGTCAGCGAGTAACCCTGCGGGCGACAGTCTTCCCAAAGGGTCGCAGGGGGTGAGCATGCTCTCCCTCGATCTCACCGCGTCCTGCGACGATGCGGTGGTGGTGGAAGACCTCACGGTCATCCATCAGGGGTTCGGTGACGAAGCGGATATCACCGGCCTCTACGCGGCAATCGACGGCGCGCGCGTCACGCGGAAGCGCACGATTGACGCGGAGGATCAAACGGCGGATCTTCGCTTTTCCACGCCATTGACCATCGCGGCGTGCGGAACCAAGACGGTTGATGTCGTCGCGGACTTCCTCTCCACGGCGACGACGTCGGGGGAGCACAACCTCGCGGTGGAACTTCCGACGGACCTTGTTTCGAACGCGAAGGAGGTCCGCGGCAATTTCCCCATGGTGGGGAACAGCTTCAAGGTCGCTGCGGTGACGAGCGGGAAAATCACGCTGGAGTACCGCACTATTTCTCCGGACGAAGTGGAGGTGGGGGACACGGGAGTGGTCGTCGGGAAGTGGGAACTGTCCACGGACGCCGTGGAAGATCAGACCATTTATTCGCTCACGCTGGAGCAGAACAGTTCCGCGTCGGACGGGGACTTTACGAACATCAAGCTCCGCCGGACGGATGGAACGGTGCTGACAAACGTTGTGCAGCAGACGGTGGGGGACTACGTGACCCTCGTCTTCGATCCGCCTTTCACCATTCTGGAAGGGGATAAAATCACCCTCGAGGTCATTGCGGACATTATGGGTGGCGCTGCGGACAGTATCATCATGCACTTCGAGGAGTCGTCCGATATCTTCGCCGTCGGGTCCCTCTACGGGTACGGCGTGAACGGCCAGCTCTACGGGTCGCAGATTTCCCTGCCGACCGAAACGACGACGCTCCCCGACACGATCACGATCGGCGCGGGGGAGTTCACGGTGGAAATCGACGGGCCGCCGCAGCAGAAGTACACGCGGGATTCCAAGGATTCCGTCCTTGCGAAGGTGAAGCTGCTGACGGGAGGCGAGGCGGTGGACATCAAGGATCTCTTCATTGCGATCCAGGGGCAGACGAGCTCCGGTGTCGGCCTTGCGGGAAACAGCACGTACGACAATATCCACGAGCTTTTGGAGGACGTGGAACTCCGCAATACCGTGACGGGACGGACCGTGAGCGCGGTGCGCTTGACGGGGACGTCGGATTTCGGAACGGGAACGGCGGCGACGGCCACATACCAGATCTATCGCTTCGATGACCTCGTGGTGAAGGGCGATGAGACGTGGGAGTTCCGTGCGGACTTCATTGATAACGGCACGGGGAATCGCTCGCTCAACGGGGACAAATTCCGCATTCACGTCTGCACGCAGGAATCGGCGGAGACGACCGGGTGCGACTTCGGCGGCCTCGTGACCTCTGCGACGACGTGGAACATGAAGATCGAAGGCCTTTCCACGGGGGATAACGTGACGGACGTCCGTCCGGGAGGAACGGTGACGGGGAACTTCCACCGCATCGCGACGCCGGAGCTGACCGTTGCGGTCAAGGGTCTCTCGTCGGCGGATACGGCAGTCAAGAACGCAAAGAACGTGAACCTCTACCGCTTTGAGGCGCGGGCGAGCGAGTCGAAGGATCTGCTCCTCACGAAGGCGATCTTCGATGCGGACTCCGGATCGCTCCTCAATGCGCAGAATTACGCTCTCTGGGTCGATACCAACGCCGACTCGACGGTGGATACGATCCTCGAGAAGGGGGTGGCGACGCAGAACAGCAGAATCACCTTCCAGCAGCTCGCGGGCGGCGGATACGTGGTTCCGAAGGAGCAGACGGTGATCTTCGAGGTGCACGGCGATGTGTCCGCTTCGCTCACGAACAACGATCTCTTGCTGAAGTTCGCGACGGGCACGGCCACGCAAGCCTCGTACCTCGAAGTCGAGGAGGCGGATGACGGCTCGACGCTGTCGGGCATCAAGACGAACGGCACCTGCCAGACCGATACGGATACGACGGCGGAATCGAACTGTACGGTGATCGTCACGGCGGTCCGTTCGACGCTCTGGGCTCTCGTGAACCAGGGGAACCTCTTCGTGTCGAAGGACACGACGCCGGTCCGTTCGCGCCAGCTTCTCGGCGGAGCGCTCGGCGACGCGATTCTCCGCATGCAGTTCCGCGCGGAGAACGAGGACGTGGATGTGACGGATCTTCAGTTCACCTCGTCGGGATCAACGGCGACATCCGTGGATCGTCTGGAACTCTACAAGGAAGGCGATGTCACGCCGTTCGCGGAGGCGACCATCGGAGGATGCGGCAGCGATGACATTCTCGCATTCAACAACGATGGAGGGACGAACCACAGTGAGACGGTACAGACGTTCTGCGCGAACATGGAGAGTCGGCAGTTGGTCGTGAAGCAGGGGCAGAACCTCAATATGATCGTCCGGCCGCGCCTGAAGACCGATACCGGCGGCGCGACGTCGAACCAGGTCATTTCCTTCTTCATCGACAACACGCCTGTTTCCAATGAAGCGAGAGGGTCGGGCGCCGTGCGCGCGCGCGGGTTGCAGTCGAATAACAACCTCGATGCGAACAGCCTTGACTCCACGGCGGCGGGAGAAGTCTTCATCGGGCGGACGGCGGCGGCGACATCGAACCTTCGCATTGCCGGCGAGCGGCATGTGAGCGCTCTTGCAAAGATCGCTTCCATCACGAACGCGAACCCCGATGCGGACGGCTCGAACGTCCCGACGGGCCAGGCGCCGATCGGACAGTTCAAGTTCACGGCGGCAAGCCACTCGAACAGCTTGAACGGCATGAACAAGTTCGTCCTGTCCGGCGTGATCTTCTCCGTCAACGCGACGAATGTGATCACGAACAGCTCTGGCTTCTACATCTACAACAAGGCGGACGCCACGCAGAAAGTGCAGTGCTATCCGTTCTTCAATGATTCGTCGGCTCGCATGTCGGTGATTTCCTCCGGTTCCTTCATCGTCGAATGCAAGGCGCTCGATGGATCGGTGGTGAATACCACGGTCGATGGCGGAGCTTCCGCGACGTTCGTGCTCGAAGCGAATGTGACGAACGCGAAGGTGGGGAGCAACACGTCCTCCTTACAGGTGTCGCTCAACCGCTTCACGTCCAGTTCGCAGCTCAACTTCGGGACGCACAACTCGACGCGGAACTACCTGACGTGGCTCGACAAAGACACGGCGACGACGATCTTCTATTGGATTGAGTATCCGGAGACGGTCGTGAAGTCGACGAGCTACAAGAGCTAAAGTTGACACCGATATCAATGGTCGCCTGATAGCGACACAGAACCCCGCCCAACCAGGGCGGGGTTTTTGTATGGAAAAATGCTGGATGGTGATGAATCTTTGGCTTTGTCACCCTGAGCGGAGTCGATTGTTCATCCCTCGTCTCCGCTCGGGATGACAAAATCACCACGACAACGCCGCGAACCACGAAGGGTGGACAATGTCCACCTTTTTCCTAAGGAGGTAACTGGCTACACGAGAAATTTCCTCTTCCACTGCAGCACCTTCCACAGCAGTGGCCGCAGCACAATCTGCTGTTCAGCGGGGTAGATCACCACCGTGCCGCCGAATTTTTCCTTGAAGGCGGAGACACCTGCCCAGGGGTGGTGCCGTGTCACCCTGAGCTCGTCGAAGGGTCGACACGGCGTATTGCCGATGTCATGGTTCGACGGGCTCACCATGACACAACCGAGTAAATCGTACCTCGTACACCCTCGTGCCTTACACAGCCGCATCGTTTCCCATTGCAGCAGGTACGGCGCCATGAGACTTCTTGAGGTGTAGTCGGAAGCCCCATAGTAGTAGATGCCAATCGTGGGGGGGCAACCTCCGGTTTCCCCCCCTCGTGCCCCCCTTTCCCCATGAGGTATGGCTCCAGGTTTGGGGCCCACGAGACCCAAACCTTCGCCATGATTCCTTTCATGGGGTGGCCAGATGACTCCCAGGAGGCCTGCGATAGGCTGAGAGGATGGCATCTTTGGCGTCCTCGCGAAGGCTAGGAGGAGGAAACTCTCCGGAAGTCGCTCCAGAAAGGCCTTGTAGGCCCTTAGAGGCAATATCCGGAATCCATCCCGCCCCGCCGTCTGCCGGAGGAGGCCATAAAACGCTTCCATATTGGTCGATTGTTCCACCTGTACGCCATTTTTTTGCGCTACCTTGATGTTGTACCGTCCCTTTGGGTGCATTTGTGCCAGGATTTCTTCCTCGAACTTTGTGAGGTCAATGATACGCGTAGCCTCGGGCTGTTCGTGACGGGGACTGGCTTTCAGGTTATAGTTTTCAGCTTTCAGGCAGACATCTGGGGAGAAGAATAGGGTGAGGCATCGATCCAATTGAGCATCATGCGCAATGGTGTTCAGAAGTTTAGTCGCAGCATCGACACCTGACACCTGAAAGCTGACACCTGAAAGCTGACAGAGTGGTCCTCTTGGAATATCCCACGTACTCAATCCCCCCGTCGTCCGATCAACCACCACAAGCGCAGAGGCTGTGATGGAACACCCTCTCCCTTTGAAGGGAGAGGGTTGGGGTGAGGGTTGAGAGGAATCTTCCACGACATAGATTCTGACCTCCCGTCCTACTGCCTCCTGGTACCGCTTCCACTCCAGCGATTGCCACAGGGATCCTTGGGGGTGTGACCTTACCCACGCGTCGTAGCGGGAAAAATCTTCTGCAGTGACGAGGGTGCGGGTATTCACGTGAAGTTGTACGCTACAACCTCTAACCTACTCCCTACAACCTTCCCGTTTGACCTATGCCAAACACCCTCCCCCCTCTCCCATACGCCTACGCCGCCCTCGAGCCGCACATCGATGCAAAAACGATGGAAATCCATCATACGAAGCACCATCAGGCGTACATAGACAAACTCAATGCGGCGATGGCCGGAACAGAGTGGGAACAGTTGAGCGTCGAAGACCTCCTCCGGCGGTGGCGGGAGATTCCTGCGGAGAAGCAGGCGGCTGTGCGCAATTACGGCGGCGGCCACGCGAATCATAGTCTCTTCTGGACTATTCTCAGTCCGAAAGGGGGAGGAAAACCTTCTGACGACCTCGCAAGAGTCATCGATGCATCGTTCGGGGATTTCCAAGCTTTCCAAAAGCAATTCACCGACGCCGCTCTCGCCCTCTTCGGCTCCGGTTGGGCATGGTTGGTCGTCGAATCACAGCTTAAAGCTCAAGGCTCAAAGCTCGTTGTTCTCAGTACTCCCAACCAAGATTCTCCTCTTATGGAAGGGAAAATTCCCATCATCGGTCTCGATGTCTGGGAGCACGCGTACTATCTGAAGTACCAGAACAGGCGTCCAGAGTATATCGCGGCATTCTGGAATGTTGTGAACTGGGGAGAGGTCCAAACGCGATACAGAGCGGCCATTGGCTAAAGAGTGTCTGAAACCGCAGCGGGGGTCCATATTCCCTCTCCCCAGGGGAGAGGGTTAGGGAGAGGGGGTAGAAGAAGGGGAACCTGTTGACAGCCGGTTCTGTACACGTAGGATTCCTGCCATCACAGCGACCTTCCGATTGTGTAGCGAGAAGCTGTGGGATGAGATCAGCTTCCCCCTCTTTCTATGGTCAAAAAAAGGAAGGCACAAAAGAAGCCCGCAAAGAAAGCGACAAGGAAGATGACACAAAAGACCGTGAAGAAGATTGCCCCGAAGCGCAAGATGATGGTGAAATCTTCCAGGAGCGCAAAGGTCTCTGCGACGAAGAAGGCCGCCGTTCCCGGAAAGGCACCGGAGAAGAAGCTGCCGCGGAAGCAGGAGTACGTGGTCCATGTGAATCCGGTCATTCTTCCGCGGGTTATTCCCATGACAGAACCATCCGCGGGGAGGTTTCCCGAACGCCTGCGCGATTTGCCGGAAGCTATTCGTCCGTGTTCCGTGCAGGGCGGACGTGTCTTCCTTGTCGAAGATATCGGCATGGCGGACATGGTGCCCTCTCTCGTGGAGATGCAACTGGAGAGCTACAAATGGTTCCTGACGGAGGGGCTTAGAGAACTTCTCGAGGAAGTAAGCCCCATTACGGATTTTTCCGGGAGGAAGATGGAACTGCGGATTCTCGGCCACGCTTTCGATCCGCCGAAGTACGATCCGGAAACATGCCGCCGCAGGAATCTGAACTACGAGGCGGCGCTGAAGGGGCAGGTGCAGCTCATCAATAAGGAGACCGGGGAGATCAAGGAACAGGACGTCTTCCTGGGATCCATTCCCCTCATGACGGATGCCGGGACGTTCATCGTCGGGGGGATCGAGCGCGTCGTGGTCCACCAGCTTGTGCGCAGCCCGGGGGCGTTCTTCTCGGCCATGCCCGAGTATCCGAAGCACCACGCGGCGAAAATCATCCCGAAGCGCGGCGTCTGGCTGGAGATAGAGACGGACCGCCGCGGTCTGCTTTCGTGCAAAATCGATCGGAAGCGCAAGATTCCCGTCACGCAGATGCTCCGCATCTTCGGCTACGCGAACGACGAGGACATCGCGGCGCTGTTTGCGGGGATGACGGACGAAGAGCACGATTTCATCCGGTGGACGCTGGAGAAAGACCCGGTGAAGACGGTGGAAGAGGCGTACCAGAGCATCTACCGCCGCGTTCGTCCAGGCGACTACGCGACGGCGGAGAATGCCAAGCAGCTCATCGATTCCCTTTTCTTCGATTTTAAGAAATACGATATGGGAGCCATCGCCCGGTACAAGCTTAATCGGCGATTCGGCATGGAAACGCCGGATGACGAGGCGCACCGCGTCTTCCAGGTTAACGATTTCATTGAAATACTCCGCGAACTCGTGCGTCTGAATAAAGGAGAGGGGGTTCCCGATGACATCGACCATCTCAGTAACCGCCGGGTGCGGTCTGTGGGGGAGCTGGTGCAGAATAAATTCCGCGTGGGGCTCACGCGCACGGAACGCATCGTGAAAGATCGCATGACGGTGATGGACCTGGAGACGGTGACGCCGGCACAGCTCATCAACTGCCGGCCGATGACTGCGGCCATGCGCGAATTCTTCGCGTCCTCACAGCTCAGCCAGTTCATGGATCAGACAAATAATCTCTCCGATCTCGCCCACAAGCGCCGGCTGAGCGCGATGGGTCCCGGAGGGCTTTCCCGCGAGCGCGCGAGCTTCGACGTCCGCGACGTCCATCCCAGCCACTACGGGCGCATCTGCCCCATCGCCACTCCCGAGGGGCCAAACATCGGTCTCGTGGTGCATCTCGCGGGATTTGCGCGGGTGAATCAGTACGGTTTTCTGGAGGCGCCCTACTACGAGGTGCACCATGAAGTGCCGCTCAATCCCGAGCGGCTTCTCGGAAGGATCGTGGATACCGTCGTGAAAGACGGGCGGAAGATTATCGCGCGGGACGGCGAGATCGTCCGGACGAAGGAGCTTGCGCGCAGGGTGGTTGCGGCGCTCAAAAAAGAAGGACGGAACGCCGTGCCGGTCCGTGCGTATGTGAGCGAGAAGACGATGTTCCTCGATGCCGAGCAGGAACGGCGGCTGGTCATCGCGCAGGCGCAGGCAGCGTCGAGTTTGAGCGAGAAGAGAGAACTGCTCACGGCGCGCGTGTCCGCCCGCAAGGGCGGCGAACCGACGCTTGCCCATGTCCGCGACGTCACGCACATCGATGTGTCGCCGAAGCAGATCCTCTCGGAAACGACTGCGCTCATTCCCTTTTTGGAGCATGACGACAACACGCGGGCGTCGATGGGGACCAACATGCAACGACAGTCCGTTCCGCTCATCCGCCCGCACGCGCCGGCGGTGGGGACGGGGCTGGAGGGGCTTGTCGCCCGCGCGTGCGGGAGCACGATCCTCGCGGCGGAGGGGGGAGAGGTGCTGGAGGTGGCTGCCGAGCATGTCACGCTTCTCTACGAATCGGGGAAGAAGCGCTCCTATGCGCTCCAGACGTTCGTGCGGAGCAACCAGGCGACCTGCTTCCACATGCGTCCCCGGGTGGCGAAGGGGCAGCACGTTCGTCGGGGCGACGTTCTCGTCGACGGCGTGGCGGTGGAAGGTGGGGAGCTTGCTCTCGGACAAAACCTCTTTGTGGCCTACATGACGTGGCAGGGGTACAACTTCGAGGATGCCATTGTTATCAGCGATCGGCTGGCGGAGGAAGGGCATTACGATTCCGTCCACATCGAGTCCTACACCACCGACGTCCGCGAAACGAAACTGGGGCCGGAGATTGTGACGCGCGATATCCCGAACGTCGGGGAGGCCAAATTGAAAGATCTCGATGGCGAGGGGGTGGTCTGCATCGGGGCGACAGTGCACGAGGGAGATATCCTCGTCGGGAAAATAACGCCGAAGGGCGAAACGGAACTCACGCCGGAGGAACGGCTCCTCCAGGCGATTTTCGGCGACAAGGCGAAGGACGTGAAGGACAGTTCCCTGCGGCTCCCAGGGGGGGCGGG
>CAZWCH010000024.1:0-1476 GCA_964632925.1 uncultured Candidatus Peribacteria bacterium | reverse complement strand
GGAAACCCACGGGGGGGAACGGGCCCCCCAGGGGGTTTTGGGGGCCAAAGGGAAGGGGCGGGAGGACGGCTCCCCGGGGGCCCCGGGGGGGGGGGGGCGGAAAAGTCGTCGGCGTGCATGTCTTCGATCGGGACGAGGGGGACGAGCTTCCGACGGGCGTGATGAAGCAGATCGAGGTTTTCGTCGCGCAAACGCGGAAGATCCGGGTGGGGGACAAGATGGCCGGCCGCCACGGGAACAAAGGAGTAGTGGCGACGATTGTACCGAAGGAAGATATGCCGTTCCTGGCGGACGGCACGCCCGTGGATATCGTTCTGAATCCCCTTGGTGTCACGTCCCGCATGAACATTGGGCAGGTGCTCGAGACGCATCTTGGTTGGGCCTGCGATGTCTTGGGAATCAAAATCGCCACCCCCGCTCTCGATGGGATATCCATCGAGCAGATCGGGGAGTTCCTCCGCGCAGCCGGGCTGCCGTCCGATGGGAAAGTGCAGCTCTACGACGGGCGGACGGGGGAGGCGTTCCGGCACAAGACGACCGTCGGCATCGTCTACATGTTGAAGCTCCTCCACCTCGTGGAGGATAAGATTCACGCGCGTTCCGTCGGGCCGTATTCCCTGGTCACGCAGCAGCCGCTCGGCGGCAAGGCACAGCACGGTGGCCAGCGCTTCGGGGAAATGGAAGTGTGGGCGCTGGAGGCGTACGGCGCCGCGTATACGCTGCAGGAAATGCTCACCATCAAGTCGGACGATGTGATCGGGCGGGCGAAGGGGTATGAGGCGATTGTGAAGGGGGATACGATCCAGCGGCCGAGCATTCCCGAATCGTTCAACGTGCTGGTGAAGGAGCTCCAGGCCCTCGGCATGAAGGTGGAATTGCTGAAGTTCAAAGAGGAAGTTGCGCCGGAAGAGCGCCTGACGGTGGAGGAAGGCGAGGTGGAAACGGTGGAGCTGCAATCCCGCGTGGAAGGCGTGGAGGAGGAAGAAGTCCCGCAGGGGGATCGCATAGAGGAACTGGAGGAAACGAGTTCCGAGCCGCCGGAAGAGGTGCGGGCGGGGATTGAGGAGGGGGCGGCGGTGGAGGCGGAAGGCGCGACGGCGAAGGAGGAGATGAAGGAGGCGGTGAGCGAGTAGGCGATTTTCCCGCCGACGTGCTTGACGGGGGGGCGCGGGGGGATAGAATCCCCTCGCGCTATGCATGTACGCGACTACCCGTGGGATTAGCGGGCCTCTCGGGGCCGATGGTACTAATTCTACGGGTGGACGCGGTCCACCCATTTTTTTGCCCGTTCACCCGTTCGACTTCGCTCAGGGTGAATGAGCGCGACGCTCATTCACATCACCGGCAATGAAATGTTGATGATGTATCACGTGGTGGGCACGTGCTGCTTGCCAGTGTGATACAGAAACAGGATATATTTTTAGAAGAAAATGTTACTCCGCGCATCACACGGATGCCTCGACTCTGGAGTCCGAT
>CAZWCH010000023.1:0-11389 GCA_964632925.1 uncultured Candidatus Peribacteria bacterium | reverse complement strand
TGCAATGCCTGATGTACCGCGGGGCTCTTTGCGAGGAGAAGGCAGCCCGTCGTGTCCTTATCGAGACGATGTGCAAGAACAGCTTCCTGTTGAAAAGGAATGCCTCGCTCGTGAAAAAGATGAGCGATGCCACTGAGAAGAGTCACGGTCCCCGGCTTCATTCCGGCCCCAGAATGCACCGCATAACCCGCAGGCTTATCAATAACCATACATACGGCATCCTCGTAAAGAACAAACAAACGCAAATCGTGAGGCTCTGCCTCCCGTAGCGACGATTCCGGAATCGTCGCTACGGCGCATGCACACTCCACACAATCGCCGGTACGCACCGCAGCCGACGCTCTCCGCATAATCCTCCCACGGAGCCGCACGCACCCACTGGCAATCATCCGCTGCGCTTCGCCGCGGCTGCGGATGCCACACTCTTTCACAAGAAGAAGATCGAGCCGCATCGAACCTTTCGCCACAAATGACGCCATAAATAGGTGATAGGTTATAGGTGATAGGTTATAGGGATATTTGATACACTGCACCCTGTGAAAAACAACGACCTCCTTACCCGCGCCGCTGCGAAAGTTATTCCGGAGAAACTCGCTGAAGAAAAACTGTTGTCCGGAAAACGCCTCCGCATCTACTGGGGCATCGATCCGACAGGGAACCGACTCCACCTCGGCCACACCGTACCGCTCCGGAAGCTCCAGGCATTCATCGATGCCGGACATGAGGTCATCGTCGTTATTGGCAGCTTCACCGCCATGATCGGAGATCCGTCCGGCCGCGATGAACTGCGGAAACCGCTGACGAAGGAAGAGGTGGAGAATAATTTTCGGACATATCAGCAACAGGCGGCGAAAGTCATCGATTTTTCCAAAGCGGTCGTGCGTTACAACCACGAATGGCTCAGAAAACTGACGCCGGAACTCCTGGTACAAATCGCGAGCCACTTCACCAAGCAGCGAATGGAGCAGCGGGAAATGTTCGCGCGGCGTGAGAAAGAGGGGAAACCCATCCATATTTCCGAATTCATCTACCCGCTCCTCGTGGGATACGACTCCGTCGTCCTCGATGTCGACTGCGAGCTTGGAGGAAGCGATCAAGAGTTCAACATGCTCTGCGGACGCGACCTTCAAAAAATCTTCGGCAAGCGCGAGAAATTCGTGCTCACATTGAAACTCCTCGAAGGAACAGATGGACGAAAAATGAGTAAGACCTACGAAAACTGCATCTAGCTCGAAGATGCGCTGAACGAAAAAAAAAGAAAAATCATGTCCATCAAGGATGACCTCATGGAAACCTATTTCGAGTGTTGCACCGATTTGCCAGCAAGGGAGTACCAGGTCATCCTTAAAGAAAAACCACGTGATGCGAAAGCTCGTCTCGCGCACGCAATTGTCACCCTCTATCACGGAGCAAAAGCAGCAGACGCCGCGGAGAAGGAATTCACAGAGACATTTCGCAAAGGGAAGGTGCCGGAAAAAATTCCGGAACTCCGCGTGGAGAAGGGGACGCTCCTCATCGATGCCCTCGTGCAATCCAGCCTCGTGTCCTCAAAATCCGAAGCCCGTCGCCTCATCGAGCAGAAGGGAATAGAATTGAACAAGAAAGTTGTTCAAAACGTAAATGCAGAAGTGGAGAAAGGCATTGTCCAGATTGGAAAACGGAGGTTTTTGAGGTTGGTCATACAATAGAAACTTCCGATGGCCGCGAAACCAGGCGCATGGTTACCGTGCACCCGAGAGCAAGGAGATTGCGGTGAAGAGAAGGGGATTGGCGCGAGAGAGTAGGGGAGAGGTACACGCGGAGATCGGAAGGAGCAGGACATTGCCGCATCCACTGGAGGAGCGCCGCCCCGGACTCAGGGGATGTGGCTTCCTGCCGCTCACTTTTAAGTGCGATGCTCACGGAATGAGTGTACGAGCGTACACCAACATTTGCAAGTGACAACGTTCGTGCTCCATGTCGTACATGCTCCCATGAAAGAGAAGCCCCTCACCCTAGCCCTCTCCCGCGGGGAGAGGGAATTTTTTACGCCCATCATTGTCCATGGAACTTCCGATGCACCTCTTTCAGTTGCGGATTCGTGACGTGCGTGTAGATCTGCGTCGTCGAGAGATCTTTGTGACCGAGGAGCTCCTGGACGGAGCGCAAATCCGCCCCGTTCCGCAGAAGGTCTGTTGCGAAGGAATGGCGAAGAGTATGAGGAGAGGGATTGGACATGATTCCGACGAGCCGGGCGTACTTCTTCACGATGCTGTAGATGGAAATGCGCGAAAGGCGGAATTCCTCCCCCGGCGGCAGCGCGGTGACCGCTTTCTGGTGATTACGGACAAAGAGCGGCAACAGATGATCGAGGCGGATATCGAGGTATGCCTGCAGCGCGGACACCGCCCGGTCGGAGAGGAACACCACGCGGACTTTCCCGCGCTTCCCGCGGACGGCGATCTCCCGCGTCATGAAATTCATATCCTTGCGGTTGAGGCCACGGAGCTCTGCGAGACGGAGCCCCGTGGAGAAGAAGAGTTCAAGGATCGCATGATCGCGCCGCCCCTCCTTTGTATCCGCGGGAGGAGCGCCGAGGAGCCGCTCGAGTTCCTCGCCGGTAAGCACCTTCACCTGCCGCTGTTCTTCTTTGAAGCGCGTAACGCGATCTGGTGGGTAGACCGTCATTTCCTCCTCCTTTGTGAGATACCGAAGGAAGGCACGGAGAACAGTGAGGTGATGATTCTTCGTCCGGACGGACAACTCTTCACCGATCCGCGTCCTGTACGTATGGAGATTGGCCTTGTACAAGCGCACAGAAACCTTCGAAACATCCTCCGGAGCAGAAACTTCCCCCAACCGAAGGAAAAGCGCCAATGACCGACGGTAGGCGGAAACGGTGAGGGGCGACTTATTTTCCTCTGACCGAAGGTACACGAGGTACCGCTCTATAGAACGCGCAAGCGGCGTTTCAGAATCACACTGAACAATTTTTGGCTTCGACATGCCATCGAAAAAGAGGGGAGAGGTGTTTTCCACATTTTTCATACTAAACATAATGCATTTTATGTTAAGAGAATCAATGGACAAAGTAAACATAACGCTGTGACGCCGTATCATTCCCCCTCAACAATGGAAATATGGGACGGGATTTGGGTGACTCGCTTGAGCCACGGTGGCCAGAGGGATATTTCCGCTTTCTGCACCTCCGGCATGTTCCGGAGGACTTGGAGTGCTTCATGGAAAGAAAGCCCTGCGATGCTTGCGCGGACATTGCGTCCGAATGCGATCCCGGTGGGAGAAAATGGATCGAGCGTATACCGCTCTTTCCCATGGAGATCTACCGTAAGCTTAACCCATGAAAGATCGTCCGCGTAGTCAATGACATGGACAGTTAACCGGTCTCTCTGAAACGTATCCTGGAGAATTTCTCTCTCTGCACGCACATGCGCTTTTAATTCGTCGGACAGAAGATCGAGGAGCGCCTGGGCATCATATGCCAGCACCGTATACGTGATGCGCCCCTCCACAGGCACCGTCCGCACCTCCTCCCCGATAAACTGCCGGGGGAGACTGAAGTCCGCGTACGCCACACGGGTAAGCTCCGGGTAATACAAAATCTCAAGCCATCCCTGCTCTTCTTTGGCATTCCAAAGCACGCGTTCTTCCTCCACCATCTGCTTCGCAGCCGTCAGGAGTTCCTGCTCGAGCATGCGCTGCGCCGCCTGCAAATCCTCCACACGGAGCACAGTGCTGTAGAGCGTCGTTCCCCCCGTTCCCGCCTGCAAATTTTCACCGTAGACGCGCGTACGCTCCTCCGTGGACAGGCCGGGGATCTCCCATTTGAGACCGGCGGGGACATTGCCGCGCGCTCCGATGATCTCCCCGTACACATCAAGATCGTCCGCTTTCGTCCGCACGCGAGAAGTCCCTCCTGCGGAAATCCGCACGCTCTCCCGCAAACGGACGACAACACCGGCTTGATTCATAAACCGCGTCCCCTTCCGCAGAAAATACTCTTCCGCCGACGCGTTGACGATCGTCATCGGCACGTCCGCGGAGGCTCCCATGAATTTCTTGCTGACCTGATCGAACGTCACGGTTTTCTGCAATGTGGCGGTGAGAGGCACCAAAGGCAACGTGCGCGCGCGGTGCGGAATGGCAGTCAAAGCGCCGGAAAAAACAAGAAAAATATTAGCCGTATGACTGATGGCGTCCTCACGGGACCACACGCGCACTTCCGCCGATGGGAGCAGGCGCCCAACGACAAAAAAAAAGAGAAGGACGCTGACGCCTGCCAGGGAAAATACGCGCAACCGCGGAAGGGAGAGGAAACCCTTGTCAAAATAAGTACGAATCCTTGCCTGCGTGGAAGAAATGATGGTCACAAGGACAGTGCTTCCAGTGCAGGAAATTTCTTCCCTGAGAGAAATTCAAGCATCGCTCCCCCACCCGTGCTCACGAACGAGTACGGGGAGAGATCCAGACCACAGCGCTTATGAAAATCCAGCGTGTCGCCTCCTCCCACGATCGACACCACTCCCCTCTCCCGCGTCGCGCGCGCGATGGCTTCCGCAAGCCGCCGCGTGCCGCTGGAAAACGCGGGAACTTCGTAGAGTCCCACCGGCCCGTTCCACACCACCATCCCCGATGCCGCGATACGCGCGGCATACCGCTCCGCCGTCACCGAGCCGATGTCATAGATCGCCATGTCGCCCTCGATGTCCTCCAAAGGAATGTCCAGCGTGGCAGCCCCCTCCGTCGGCTCGCTCGCCACCACCGCATCGCGCGGAACGTGAATGTCCGCCAACTCCTCTTTTTCACCCTCCAACATGAACTCCTGCGCCCGCGGCACGAACGCCGGCTCATACTTCGATCGGCCGACGGCAAACCCCCGTGCAGCAATGAATGTGTTCGCGATGGTCCCGCCGAGGAGGATGTCATCCGCAGAGGTGAGCAACGACGCAACAACGGGAATTTTCGTTTCCATTTTCGCCCCCCCAACAATGACTGTCAAAGGCCGGCGCGGATCCTCGAGAACGGATGAGAGATGCCGCACCTCCTCCGCGCAACGGATGCCCATGTACGACGGCAAGAGCTTCGCCACCCCCACCATGCTCGCATCTGCCCGATGCATATTCGGAAAGGCATCATTGACATACAAATCGCCAAGGTGCGCGAGCTCCTTGGCAAACTCGGGGTCGTTCTTCTTCTCCCCCTTATGGAAACGGAGATTTTCGAGGAGGAGAACCTGACCGGGACGAAGAGCCAGAGCAAGGGCCAGGGTTTCCGGACCCGCGCACGACGGAGCAAATGCGACGGAGACGTTGAGGAGTTTCTCAAGGACTGGAACCAGCGGTTTCTGACTGAACGCCGCCTCAAACCCCTCCCCCTTCGGCCGGCCCTGATGCGCGAGGAGAATGAGAGACGCCCCCGCATCGAGAATGGCGCGCATGGTGGGAAGCACCGCCCGTATGCGCTCCGCATCGAGAACGTGGCCATGTTCCTCCATGGGAACATCGAATCCTGCCCTTAGCAGCACGCGCTTTCCCCGCATGTCCGCCCGATCAAGTGTCCGATACTGCACGAAGACAGACTACCAAAGACCAAGAAAAACATCACGGTCATTGCTACAATGACACAGCACGGAGCCAGGCTGCACGAGCGCAGCCCAATGCAGCTTCGGAATTCATTGGGCAAGCGAGTGCTGTCTGGCGGAGTGCGGTGATATGACAATGATGTTCTGGATTCCACTCACGGCATTCGCATGTTGCGCCATCCTCCACTTCGTGGCAATGCGGGCATTTCCGCGCCTCGGTCTCCTCGACTTCCCCGAACGGTATGGTTTTTGTCGTCCACGCCTCCCCTACCCTACCGGAATCCTCGCCATTGCAGTCTTTATGGTCTTTTTCCTGCCCCTCTTCCCTACGGTCAATTTTTCACGAATTCTTCATGCTCAATTTTCAATGCTCAATGCTCAGAACATTGGCATTGCTTTCGGAATCCTCCTCCTGGGGTTCACATCGTTCATGGATGATCGCACTCCCCTCCCCCCCTCTTTCCGCCTCGCGATGCAGACCATCGCCGCCATCATTATTTTTGCAACCGGAAGCCGCATCTACACCATCACCAACCCCCTAGAATACCTGACAGGAATCCCCTACCTCAAACTCGATGCGATTGACATCCCATCGCAATTTTCAATTTTCAATTTTCAATTTTCAATTTTCCTCACTCCACTCCCCCTCCTCTCCGGCATATTCACAGTACTATGGCTCTGCCTCGCCATGAATGCCCTCAACTGGTTCGACGGCATCCCGGGGCAAGTGAGCGGCCTTTCGGTGATCGGCCTTCTCGCGCTGAGCACGCGCGTCAACCAACCCTCCGTTGCGCTCCTCGCCTTCACGCTCGCCGCCATCGCCGCCGCATGCCTCCTCTTCGACTTTCCGCCGGCGCGCTGCCTCATGGGTGATACCGGCGCCATGTTCTTCGGCCTCATGCTCGGCATCCTTACGATCTACGCAGGAGGGAAGGTCGCGACGGCATTCCTCGCTTTCGGCGTCCCCTTCACCGACTGCCTCATCGTCATAGTCCGACGCGTGCTCCTGGGAACATCCCCCTTCCGAGGAAGCGCGCAAGGGGAGCACCTCCACCACCGCCTCCTCGCCGCAGGATGGTCCCCCCGACGCGTTATTCTCTCTAATGTTCTCTTCGGATCCGTCTTCGGCATCTCCGCATTGTTCCTCAATACCGCGGGAAAATTCGTCGCGGGCCTCCTCCTCATACTCTGCATGATCGCCCTGCAGAGCTCCACCAATACGACAAAACAGAAATATCAATAAGTCCATTCATCCTCACCAAAAACGCGACCAGGAAAGATATACTGTCCCATCGCATGGACATCCTCGATGTACATCCTTTCCGCCAGACCGATGCCGGATTATGCGGCCCCGCATGCGTGAAAATGATCCTCGGCTACCACGGCATCACCGCCAGTGAAAGAAACATTGCAAAGATCGCCAGGGCAAGCAGGGAAAAAGGGACATCGGCACAGAACCTCGTGCGCGCGGCAGAGCATTACGGTTGCGATGCGTTCGTACAGGACTCTTCCGCCATCGCGGATATCCGTCGCTATGTGCAAAAGGAAAGAATCCCGGTCATCGTGGATTTTTTTGAAGGGGACGACGGACATTACAGCGTCATCGTCGGCATCGACAAAGAGAATATATGCCTGCAGAACCCTGCCATGGGCCGGTGCCATGCCATGTCGCTCCAAAACTTCCGGCGTGTCTGGTTCGACTTCGCTTCACCATACCCGAACCGCCGGGAGGACTTCATCCTTCAGCGACTCGTTGTCATCACCAAACATATCGACTCCACCCGCACGGATGCCAAAAAAACCATACGAGGCAGTCCAAAGGGCATTTGACGCTTCCTGCCGCCTCCCCTAGGATCGTCGGGCCTCTGTCAACAAGCTGCCGCACTCTCATGGACATCCTCCTCCTCCACGACGTCGCAACGGTCGGCAAGAAAAGCGATCTCCTCACGGTGGGGAACGGTTTTGCGCTGAATTACCTCCTCCCACGCCGCCTCGCCATCGTCGCGACCCCCACCGTCCGCAAGCTCTACGCGGAAGCCATCAAGAAGCGCATGGAAGAGAAGGAACAGGAGAAAGCCCTGCAGGCCGGGACAGCCGCCGCTCTTGCCGGAAAGGTCATCACCTTCACAAAGAAAACCACGAAGACCGGCAAGCTCTACGCGGCGATCTCCGAGAAAGCGATCAGCGAAGCACTGAAAGAACAGCACAACATCGAGATCCCACCGGAGGCCATCACAATCCCCTCCCAAATCAAAGCCATCGGCACCTTCACGGCCACGATGAACCTCGGTACGGTGGATCAATCGCTCATCGTTACTATTATCGCAGATCAACCAACAAAAAAGTAAAACATTCCTCATGCAAAGCTCTGAGCCATCCGGCTCGAGCGCAGGACGATGCAACTTCGGAATTCATCGTACCAGCGAGAGCCGGAATGGCGAAGAGCGACAGTGACAAGTACAGTACAATGATCCTATGGGCGGGTAGCTCAGTTGGTTAGAGCACAGGACTTATAAACCTGCGGTCGGTGGTTCAAGTCCACCCCCGCCCACCACCACCTTCACATTCTCCCGCACCCACGCAGTAACCCCCTCCGGATCGCGATGCGCTAAGGCATCGAGGACGTCATTCGTCGGCGATGGATACAGGCCCTTTCCCCAATTGGCGCGGCTGCAGCGCGGGCGGGAAACTTCCTGCGTGAAGATAAGCGGATAGCGGCTGCTTCCCGAGCGATACGGCGAGCCGGTCCCGGATTTTCCGCTCCCGCCGAAGGGAATTTGCGGAGCGGGCGCCCCCGTACAGCCATCGACATTGCGGTCATCGTCACTGATGTAGATAACCCCCTGCGGCATCTCCTCCCGGAGCGCCTTCGCTTCCGCCGCCGTCGGCGCGACGACCGCAGCCGTGAGCGCGTAGCCGAGATCATTCACGCGATCGAGTGCCGCCTCGACGCCGTCCACTTCGTTCCATCGCACCACCGGCGCGAAAATCTCCACCTTATCCATGGCATCGAGATCCTTCCCATGAGGCATTTCGTAGAAAAACGGCCGCATCGCGCTGGGAAGCCCCTCCACCACCATTGCCTCGTCGATGGACGCCGGCGAGAGGAGCACGCCACCCTCCGCCAGAACCTTCTCAACGCTCGTGCGCACCATCGTGTGCATCTTCTGATCAATGAGAGACCCCATGTCCACTCCCCCACTCTCCACGGCCCCCACCTTCACGCGCTTCAGGCGCTCTATGACGAGGCGCTTGAGCATCCCCGCATGGACGGGATGCATGCCGTTCCCATCCCCATGCGTATCGACGGCGACGACGAACTCCTTGCAGGACGAACACTTGTGCGCCTGCAACCCCGTCACGGAATCCACGACGGCATGAAGAAGATTGCGGAGCGTCCCACCCTCCCGCTCAATCCGCGCGAAGAAGGCATCCCAATCCTCCGGCATCTCAAGAGAATCATGGGAAGAGAGCGAGCGCATCGCATCCGCCGGCAGGCCCGTGATGAGAAGCGGGTTATAACCGCTCGCTTCCGCCTGGAAGCGGTAATCGAGACGTCCGACTCCTGATTGCGCCTTCTGCGCCTGGATGCGATGGAGCTTTTGCGCAACGGCATGAGATCCCGTGAACTGGATGATCTGCATGTCCGGGTGTTCGGCAAGCGCCACAGACATGGAGGTATCTACCTTGTCCTGATCGGAATCATCATGCGGGACCACGAACTGCACGCGCTCCGGCGGAACTCCTGTTTCGAGCAGCTTGTCATAGAGCCATTTGTAGGTCCCGACGTTCCGCGCGGATGTGTGGATGACGACGGCATTTCCCATAAGCAGCGCCGATGCTGTATCGCCAATTCCGATGCAGTTGAAGTTGAACGGCTGCCAGACGCCTACGACGCCATCGACGGGACGGTACTCCAGCGTCGTGTCGCCGTTGCTGCGAAGGAGGAATTCGTTGTACTGCACGACATCGTCGACCCGCCGGTACTCCCGCCAGTGATCGAAATGCTCCTGCATATCCCGATACACCTCGAACCCCGTCTTTCCCTGGCAGAGCGCCATGAGCGCGGCATAGGTATGCCGGTCGCGGTACACGTTCGCGACGAATTGATCGAGAATATGCCGCCGCTGTGCGAAGTTCTCACGCCCATCCCACAAAGGACACCGCTCGGCATCCATCGCCACCTCCATGACCTCCTCAACGTACGTCCGTTCCAGCGGATGGATGGGCGCAAAAGACTCAGAAGGATCGTTGGGATTGGGATGGTGATACGTACGCTCCGCATTCTCTATCTCCACGCCGGCAATGACGGAACGCATCGGCTGGTTCAAGTATTCCCGCGCCCTGCGGAATCCCTCCTCCTTCGCCTCCGGCGGCACCTTTGTGTAATCAATGGCCGCCAGTCTCCCTCCCCGTTCGATGAACGAAACGACCGCGTCGGGTTCCTCGTTATGCAATTCTTTCGGTGGAATCTGGGACCGCAAGCGGTCACCGAGCTCAAGAACGGGATCTGCCACTGCAGGCCATTGCGGAGAGGAGTGGGGAACGTCGGGCATACAGAAAGTGGAAAGGAAAAAGGAGGGCAACTTTAGCACAGGTGTCAAACTACCCGGCGAGCACGAGCTCCAGCGCCTTCCGCAACCACAACCGCTGCACGGCAATTCTCTTCTCCATCGACCATATCGCAGGCGTCTCCGTGACAATAGTGTGATCCGTCCGATGTTTCATGGTATAGGCATCCAACGGACCCACAACGTACTTGGTATTACGGAGCGCATCGGGATAAGCAATGACCCCACGATCATTCTCCTCCCGCTCGATCATCGGAAGCAGGCACACCGCTGCCCCATGCGGCAGCGCATCGATCAACTGACGCCCGATGCGACGCCGGTGGTCGCACATCCATTCATAGAGATAGCACGCGCGAGGATTCTCTTCTCCATCAACGGCGTCTTCTACGGACGCAGTTGGATTATTTTCGTGAAGATCAATGTGCAGACGAAACCGGCGCGCATCGTCGCGCAGCTGTTCCTCAAGCGTCACCACTTCCGGCTGCGCGCTGCCGACGCCAAAGGAACGATTGAGATCCACGCCATTCATGGCGCAACGCGTATCCGCCTCGAAACCGCTCGGATTCACACACGGAAACACGACAAAATTGCATCGATCGCCGTATTCCAGCATTCCGCTGTTGAGGAAATCAAGAAGCGCGTACACGCCAGCAGGTTCGTCGCCATGGACGCCGCCAGACACCAACACCGTCGGGCGTTCAGGAGCGAACACCGCCGGATACTGCACGGAAAACAAAGGATAGTTATGGGATCCGTAGCGCAGTCTCCGCAGTATCGTCACAATCCCCTCTTTTAATCCCCCAAGGGGACGAGCGAGCTCCCGCTCATAGGAGCGCACAATCGGGATGTCGTCGTAATCATTTGGACTCTTTTCGGAAGACATGGGGAAAGAATATACCCGCCTGGAACAGGCTCCGTATATCCCCCTTATCCCCTCCCCCGTGGGGGGAGGGTTGGGGAGATGGGGTAGAGGAATTCCTTTGACCCCCTCTCCTGTATCCTCTCCCCAAGGGAGAGGAGTTTTATCGGGACAGTCGACGCAAAAATTCCAGTGCTCCCGCTTTCGTTTTCACCTCCCCCCGCACTTGCGCCTCGTGCAGGGCTTTCAGTACCTCTCCCACCCTCTCCCCCGGTTGGATGCCGAGAATATCCATGACATCCTGCCCGGAAAGAAACGGCTTCGCGGGCCGCGGATGCCGGTCGAGAAATGCATCCCTCAATTGAACAATTTTTTTATACA
>CAZWCH010000022.1:0-11732 GCA_964632925.1 uncultured Candidatus Peribacteria bacterium | reverse complement strand
CGACATTCATTGATTGGAGGAGCGCGAAAAGCGCTTCGCGGCCGGAGGCGAAGAGGAAGGCGTCGGCCTGGAAGTGCCGCGCGAGCGCAGCACGAAGTTCGTCGGTTTCTCTTCCTCTTTGCCATTTGTGCGGTTGGAAGAGGAGCTTGAGCGCTCTCCATGCGTATGCCGCATCGACGTGGGGAGCGAAAGTGTGGTGGATGGGGGAGAGGAGCATGGACCAGGAGCATTGTAGGTCATGCAGTCTATTAGGATCGGTAGGATCGGTAGAGCTTGGATTGGTCTCCCCTCCCGGCGGGAGGGGATTAAGGGGAGGGGATTCGATTGATCTTATATACGGATCCAATCTTTGTTATTGGAGTATTTGATCCCCTTTCCCTCCCTCCCCCGCCGGGGGAGGAGAAACAGGCAGGGGCCTACTGAGGAGTTGTTGAATGGTGTTTTGCGGCACTCTTCCGACGCAGGCAAGAAGCGCGCCAGCTTTCAGATTGTAGCTTTCAGCTTTCAGGTGGTATGTGACTGGTTTGCCGAAACCTTGCTCGAAATATTGAGCAAATTTTTTATTCAAAATGAAGGCGTCGGCGAAGACATCTTTTGCGAGCGATCCCAGTTCTCGATGGATGGTTTGGATGTTGCCGCCCTGTTCGATGATGCCGGGGGAGAGGAGAACTTTATTTGGATGTGGCTGGTTTTTTGCCCAAGCGATTGCCGCGCGGAAGCTCTCCGGACTCGCGTTGTGGGTGTCATCGAGCAGGGTGATGCCGCGTTCTTCCCGGATGGAGAATGTGTGGGCCGATGGCTGGAAGGTTCGGAGTCGCTCTGCAATGGTTTCGTCGGAGATTCCGATGGAACGTGCGACGGCGATCGCGAGAGCGGCATTTGTTGCGTTGTGGGCGCCGTTGAGTGGCATGTGCCAGTCTTGTTCGAGGAAGGAGAAGGCAATTCCATTCGCATCTTCTTTGGTGTTTTCGATGCCCTCTCCCCGGGGGAGAGGGTACGGGAGAGGGGTAGACCTCCCCCTAGGGGGGAGGGGATTTATTACGGTCATTGGACACTTGCATAGTGTCTGAAGGTACGTGAGGTGCTCGTTTTCTATAGTGAAGGCATGGCCGTTCTTTGGTAACGCCGCGAAGAGCTCTCCTTTTGTCTCGGCGATCGCTCTCTGGGAACCGAAGAGTCCGATGTGCTGTGTGCCGATGGTGGTAATGATGCCGATGGTGGGTTTAGCGATGGAACAGAGCGTGCGAATTTCGCCTGCGCGGTAGGCACCCATTTCCACGACGAATACAGGTTTTAGGTTATAGGTGTTAGGTGTTAGGTTTTTGATGAGCCATCTGGCGACGCCGATTTCCGTATTTACGTGTTCAGGGGTTGCGATGGCCGCGGATCCAAGAATATGAGTGAGAAGTTCCTTTGTTGTGGTTTTTCCCGCGCTCCCTGTGATGCCGATGACCGTGATGTCTGGGAATCGGGAACGAAGAATACGAGCGCGGGCGAGAATGTGTTGTTTGAGAAAGTGATCGAGCGGGGAGAGGAGGGCGAGGGAGATGGTTAAGACAAGGAATTGCAGTAATGGTATGAAAACTATGGGAAACCAATAACCAATAACCAATAACCAATAACTCACTATGGCTGTGAGGAAAAGGCTCGTGCTTATAAGTGTCACAGCCTTCTTTGTCCACACGGGATACGGTTGTCGCTTGATGAGGATTTGGATGAGATTTAGGAGGGTGAAAACACCCAATGCGACAAATTGAAAATTGAGAAATTGAGAAATTGAGAAATTGAGAATTGCGAAGGCTGGACGAAGGCTGGGAATTTGAAACAGGAGTATCAGTACGAGCAATGCCACCGGGCGCACTGTTCCGGTAAGTTGCAGCCATCCTGTTTCCCTCAGGTGCTCGCGCAGGCGGTCCCACCGCCACTCTTTCAGTTGGAAGAGGTGGGCGAATGTCAGGAGGGGGGAGAGGGAGGCGGTGATGGTAAGGAAAATAATCATTGCGATGTGTATAGGGTCAGTCATGTAGAATTTTTTGGCGAATGATTGCGGCAATCTCCTGTGCCCGATCGCGATGGACTCCGTGGCGGGTATTGGGGAAGGTATGGAGATTGCTTCCCGGAATGCGGAAGTGCATGCGTTTGGCTTTCCAGAGAGGGGTAATGCGATCATTGATGCCCCAGAAGAGGTCGACGGGGAGTGAAAGCTTCTTGAGCTCCTTCTCGAGGTTCTGGTGTGTGACGCGGATCATGATGCGCTGCATCAGTGGGGAAGCCCGCTCGTAGTCATGAACACCCATGAGGCGGTAGAGAACTGCTCGGACGATCGGTTGTAGGATGTGGAGACCGGGAATGGCGAGGAGAGTCCTGCCGCTTTTTGCGATGACGTATCCTGCGGTTCGTTTGAGCGAGAAACGCGGGCGGATTGCGGCGGGGGCGCAGAGGAAGAGGTGGCGGATCGGGAGGTTTCCGCGGAGCGCGAGTTTCACAGCAATTTGTCCACCAAACGAGTGCCCGAGAAGAAGGAGGTTGTAGGTTGTAGGTTGTAGGTTGTAGGTTTTGTGGAGCCGTTCTTCTGCCCATTCCGCGTATTCGTCGATGCCCCAGATTGCGGGAGGTTCCGGTTCAGCACCGAAGCCGGGGAGGTCGGGTGTGAGAATCGCGATATCTGTTCCCTGCAGTGCTTTGCGGAGGTCGGCGAACGACTCTTTGCTTCCGCCCCATCCGTGGAGACAGAGGAGGACCGTTTTCATGGGAAGATCATACCTTTGCGGAGTTCCTGCCGTTGTCCGATACGCCGTTTTCCTCTATGGAGCGTCGTTTTCCAGGTTACGTTGAGACCTGTCCTGTTGTTCGAGCCGGATGCAACGGCGCACGTGAGGCAATCTTCCCTTTTCGTGGTGATTGGAGAGAGTAGTGGGAAAAAGATTTGTTTCCAGTGCGTTGGTCTGGCGAATGGACTCGTTGAGAGTGTCACGCCGGGAACAAGGTCGCATTCCCACCAAACGGCGAAGCCATAGACGGTGGTTTCTCGTGGCATGATCCACGTCACCAGCCTATCTCTTTTGTTTGTGTTTTTTTTGGTGAAGTCGATGGAGTCCCATTTTCCCTCTCCGGAGGGAGGGGGAATCAGCAAATCCTCCGGCCTCACTGTTTTTACATACATATTGTTCAGGGCTATCTCTTTTGCAGGACCGAAATCCAGCCGATGTGATGATGTGATGTCATCCCATATGTTTATTTCCTTCCATAGCTGGTCACTTACCACCGGTGCAATATATTGCCGAAGTTTCTGTGGAATGAGCACTCCTTCTGGTTTCAGGAATCGTTTTGCATCGTTCATGGTCTCGATGATGTGCTCTTCATAGGCGAAGTTCCCGAGCGTTTCGGAGATGACGATGTCCGTCTTCATTGGCGATCGGATATCCCGTGAGTGTGCATGGACGAATGTACATCCACGATGGAGTCCATTGGCGCGCGCGATGCGCTTGCTGAGCGTAATGAGGTCGCGCGACGTTTCGTAGAGATAGCAGTGCTTTGCTCCAAGCGCGAGCGCGAGGAAGCTCAGGAACCCCGTTCCCGATCCGATGTCCGTCACGGTGCAGCCGGGAGTGATTGTTGCCTTCAGCGCGCGGAAGAGCGCGTCGTTCCGCACTGCATCGCCGAGGAGCTTGCGCTGAAATTCGATCATGATCTCATTGTAGCGTGGTTGGTGTGTCCCGGAGGCCGTGTTGGAGGTATTCTATTGATATGCCACGGTAGCTCAGTCGGTTAGAGCGTGGGACTCATAAGCCCAAGGTCGGTGGTTCGATTCCACCCCGTGGCACCACCATACAGGCAAAAATTCCGCAAATTTCTGGGCTGGAGAGGCGGGAGATGGTATACTATAGTGTTATGCATCGCTTGGTTGTCTTCGTTATGGCGGAGAGTCCCGGGGTGAAGAAAGGCGAGAGGGGGGAAGGTGTAAAGGTGCTCCAGAGCGCGCCGCATTATTTCGGCGCGTCGATCCCGCAACAAGTTATCATTGGACGCGAAGGGGAATGCATTCTGCGGTCCTACCCCCCCCACATCTTCCTTGTGGAGGTACGGCGGGAGGTGGAAGATATTTTATCTCCGTCGACGTTCCAGCTTCGCGAGGAGCTTACGAAGAAATGTCATCAGATTGTCCGTAAGCATCGTGGCGATGGGGTGCTCAGCGAGGAGTATGCCATCGGCATTGTCGACCGTTACGCGGGTGATCCTGAGCAATTTCTGGAGCGCGCGGGTGCGATGGCGAGCTTCCTCAAGTCGGAGCCGCTGGCGCTCGACGAGAAGGAGGTGAGTTACACGCTCGAATCGCAGCTGAAATATGCCAAGGACGATCTCGTGATCATCGATTGGGATGGCGCTCTTATCTTTGAGCCGACGGGGCAGGCGGAGCCGGTCATCGAGCTGATCGAGCTCGCGAATTTTCAGCTTCTCCGGTACAGGATGCTCGATGCCGACCTCGATAAGCGCCTGCAGCGCGTCGGACGGCTCCTTCGCACATCCGTTCCCAAGCGTGCGCTGCGGTGGAATGGCGAGATGAATACGGCATTCGAGGAGGTGATTCACCTCCGGGCGCGTTCCATTGCGGAATTTGACGCGATCGACCGCGACATCAAGATGATCGGCGACTGGTATTACGCGCGCTTCTATGATCTCGCGGGACGGAAGTTCAAATTCGCGGAGTGGCGGCGGACCATCAAGGAGAAACTCGAGTCGTTGGAGGACGTGTACGGGATCATCGCGGAGAATTTCTCGGTCTCAAAGCTCCACTATCTCGAGATGATCCAGATCATCCTCTTCTTCGTCCTACAGCTCGGGTGGTTTGCATTGATCGTTTTGGAATTGAAGATTTTCCTCCGGTAGGTGTGATATATTCAGACGCATGGCGGCGCTGACTCCGTATCTCGTCGACATCCTTGCCCCGGTGGCGGTGGGGGGGTGGGTGGCGTCGTTTCTTCTTTTTGCGATTCTCCTCAAGGAACTTTTGATGCATGAACGATGCTCTCTACTGTTGCGTCGGATTGGAAACATCGGTTTGGCGTTGATGTTTTTGGCGACGTTGGGAGCGGTGTTGGGGAGTCTTTTCTTCTCGGAAATCGCGCTGTGGTCTCCCTGCAAACTCTGCTGGTTGCAGCGGGTGTTCCTGTATCCGCAGGTATTTATTTTGGCGTTGGCGCTCTGGGAGAACGATCGCCGCGCCAGTCGGTACGTACTGGTCCTCAGTCTTGTTGGCGCAGTGATCGCGGCGGTTCATTACATGGAACAAATCCTGGCCATACTCGATCCAATCGCGTTCGATCCGACGATCCCGTGCGATCTGTCGGGAGTGTCGTGCCGCGCAACGGAATTCTTGTACTATGGTTTTGTGAGCATTCCATTTATGTCGCTCTCCGTCTTTCTTCTCAATATCGCTCTCTCGCTCATTGTTCTTCGTTGCGCCAAAAAGTCATGAAGCAGAGTGGCATGAACCTTGGCAGGTGGCGATTGATTACTTGGATGGTGTTTTGAGGAGAAGGAAAAGAAGAGCGAGGATGACGGGCTGATGGAGGAGGTATGCCAACAGCGCATGACGGCCAACAAAATTAAGAATTAAGAATTGAGGATTAAGAATTAAGATTTTTTTTCTCCGTGCGTGTTTGCCGAGGTAAAGGATATGGCCGATGGCGGTTCCGATGAGGATCACGCCGAACCAGGGGACGAGGGGGAAGTAGTCGAGGGAGGAGAATGATGGTGGCGGGGAGCCGAGGAGGATCGAGAGGGCGTAGGGAGTAGGTGGCCACTCGGCCGTGAGCTCGGGCCGAATCGGTAGGGGGTAGAACGAGAAGAGGATGACCAGAGATCCGAGAAGCGCATTCCAGTATTTCAATGGGTGGAAGAGAGGAAGGAGGAGGGTGGCAAGGGCGAAGAGATGGAGAATGCCGAACTTCACGAAGTCCTGGGGCGTAATGAGCCATGTTGTGAAAGAGACGATGGCGGCTGCGCCTGCGAGGATGAGGAAGCGACGCAGAATTTTTTCCCACCATCGTTTGCTTTTGCGGAACCAGGATATTGCAGCGCATATTCCTGCGATGAGGAGGAAGAGGATGGCGGAGGTTCGTGCGAGGAGCCACCAACCGCCAGAAAAAACATCGATCGGCCATTTGTAGAAGAACCGGAGATCGAATGCGGTGTGGTAGAGCACCATGAGGAGCACCGCGAAGCCGCGAAGGGCGTCGAGTTCTTGGAAGCGCCTTATCTTGGTCATCTATTCCCTGCAGGGAATCGCTGGGTCGGCGACGCAGTTTTCCTCCGGCGGCTCCCCGCGCTCCGGACATGTTTTGGAATAGATACATGCATTATCCGTGAGCGAGAGCAGCTGTTCCTGCACTTGGTCCTCTGTGGCTCCGAATGTCAGGAGGATTCTGTCGATATCCGTAAAGATGTAGGAAGTATCGAATGGCCGTTCCATGCTGTTCACAAACATCTGCCATCGTTTCCCTCCCTGATTGCAGGTGGGAGCTTGTTCGCCGAGAGCGACGCATTGTGACAGCGCAGTGACGCCGATCGCTCCCAGGAAATCCCCGATGGATTGCCCGGGTTTGTGGCGGTGGATGATGTTGCCGATGTGGTCATGGAGGTGCGGATTTTCCTCTTTTGCGTCGTCGCCGGATTCCTCGCTCAGCATGTATTTTTCATCGGATAGATCGATTTTCCTTCCTTCTATCCATAGCGCGAGATCCGCGTGCGTGTGGTTGGGGTCGGGGTTGACGGCGGAGAAGACCTGCGGGTTCGGCGGGCCTTTGACTACGAGTTCGGCGAGAGCGCCCCGATCGATGGCGCGAACGAGGCTGTGATCGACGAGGAGGTACGTGCCGGGGACCTGCGGCGTGAATTCCACCACAGCGGCTCCTCCTGCGGGAATGAGTGAGGTCTGGACGTTTTTGTGCGGCGGCGAGAGGAGATCGCCTTCGGGATAGAGGGCATCGAAGATGCCTCCGATAACATGGAAGCTCGATGGCAGAAAAGTGCCGACGCCGACGTACAGGCGGATGCGCTCGCCGACGTTCGCCGTGAGCGCGCCGCTGCCGCGGAGCGCCCCTACCCTTCCGTTGAAGACGACGTACTCAGGTGTTTCGCTGAGGAGTTTTTCCCTGCTGAATGCCTGGCGTCCATGCTCTCCAAGCTTGCCCGAGGTATAGAGTTCGCCCTGCATGACGTAGAACTCGCGATCCACAGGCGGGAGTCCCTTCTTCGGCTCCACGAGGATCATGCCGTACATGCCGTTGGCGATGTGCGTCGGCACATGCGAGCTAGCGCAGTGGTAGACGTAGAGTCCAGGCCGCAGGGCGTGAAAGCGGAAGACGGACGTCTTGCCGGTTTTCGTCTGGCTGTAAACGGCTCCGCCGCCGGGGCCGAGCACGGCGTGGAGATCGATGGAATGCTTCCCATGACCGGCGAGTTCATGGGCGGGGTCTCCGCTGTGGCCATCATCGGCGTGCCCATCTTCTTCCTCTGCCGCGTGCTCTTCTTCACTCCCGTGCGCCACCGCAGGAGGAATGGGATCAAAGCGCAGCGCAACATGCTCTTCCCCTTCGTCGTGCATCGCATGCTTCAGGCGCACCTCTACGGTGTCCCCTTCGCGGACGCGGAGGAATGGGCCGGGGACCGTTCCGTTGTACGTCCAGTACTCGTACGTCACGCCATCGGCGAGTTCGGCCACTACTTCCTGCGTTTCCAGTTCAATGACAACCGTCTCGCTCTGGCCTCGCGTGATCGGCGGGGGGAGGTCGGAGGCGGTTTTACTGATGTCTTTCATGGCCGCATGCGGTGGCTCTTTCCACGCTGAGCAGGCGGTGAGGAGGAGGGAACCCGTGAAGAGAAGGAGGGGGCGGCACTTCATAGATGGCGGATGGAACGGGAAGCGATGAAGAGACTCAGGATTGGAATAAGCATCATTTGAACGAGTGGTGGAATGCCGATCTGAAGCAGAGGAAGTATGGGCATTGTGGTGGCGTACGTCCAGCGGTTGGCGACGTGGATCGCCCACAGTTCAAAACTTATGGCGAGGAGGACGCCGATGAATGGAGGGAGGATCCATGTTGCGGGGGGGCGATAGGTTTTGGGATTGCCGGGCCACCACATATCCTGATGGACGAGAGCGAGTGTGCAGTAGATCACGAGCATAAAAAGCATGTCGCCGGTTGCCGTTGCCTTGAGGCAGATCGGAAAGTGCTGCGCGAATGATTCGAACCCTTGGAAGAGCGGTGCTTGGGCGTTCTCCCAGAGGAGATGCAAGAGGAAGCTTCCTCCAAAGAAGGTTCCGAGCGGGATGAGGTACGGGAAGGAGGCGCTACGCTTCATAGTACTTTTTGCCAGGTGCGGCCACTATCCGAGGATTTCCAGAGGACGTTGGACTTCCCGAAGGCGTACATCGTTGCTGCATTCTTCGGATCGAGCGCGAGGTACTGCGGCACATCTTCTCCAGGAAGTTTTCCGATGGTTTCGAGCGTGTACCCACCCTTCGGATTTCTGACGACGCGCCGTATACCATTGTCTCGCGTTGCAATAGTGAGTGTGCCGTTTTGATCAATATCAATATCGAACACGACATCGTAACCGATGGCATCCGTCACGCTTGCCCAGGATTCCCCTTTATTGGTACTCATGAGGAGATTGCCGATGGTGCCGATATAGACCACGTTCTCGTTCTGCGGATCACCAGCGAAACTCAGTACCTCTGGTGGCTGTTTTGGGAGAATTTCCCATGTTTTTCCGCCGTCGAGCGAGCGGTGAATGCGGAGCTTATACCAACCGTAGATGTTGTTTGGGTTTGCAGGATGAACGAGCATGGCATGGAAATCCGCAGGGCCGGCAGGATTTCCGTTGCTGATTTTTTCCCACGTCTTCCCCGCATCGATCGATTTCTGGAACCCGATATTGCCCCCACCCTTTGGGTGGCCACTGGAGAAGAGGGTGTTTGGATCTGTCGGATGGGGAGAGAAACCCATGAAATCGTCGCGACTGCTGCCAACCTTTTGTAGTTCGGTATCATTCTGGAGCATTAAAAGTCCGTCGTGAGTGGCGAGATATACACTATTGCCGATCCCGCGATTCACAGCGAGGCCATGGACGTGGCCCGCTTTGAGCGAGGCAATGGGATTGCCCGCACACGCCGCAAGGAGCACAGGAACAAAGAGACCGATGGTGATGCGTTTCATGTTCATACAGGAAAGGAAGGAATTAGGGACGTTTTCCAGTCTTGGCCGTGTGACACTTATTGTCTTCACGCCCATGTCCGGTCATCATGATGACGCACATAAGTGGACAAGCGAGAAGTGGTAAGAATGGGAGAATTGCGTACGTGTTGACCTTTTTTGTCGCAATGAGGAGTCCGAGGAGACCGGCAATACCGAGGAGGACGAACAGTGTTTTTCTTGAGCAGCACTTCATGAGGATGTGGTAAGAGAGCTACGAGTCCTTTGGTGGGGGGACGGGGCGGAAGAGATGAGGTTTCTCCGGCCCTTCCACGATGATTTCCCCGATGGCGCCGCGGTCGATGGAGCGCGTGAGGCTATGATCGACGAGAAGGTATGTGCCGGGAACGTCCACTGTAAATTCTACGACGGATGCTCCGCCTGCGGGAATCGTGGTGGTCTGGATGTTTTTGTGCGGCGGTGAGAGAAGGTCGCCTTCCGGATAGACCTTGTCGAATACCGCGCCGATGACGTGGAAGTTTGATGGCACGAAACTGCCGACGCCGACATAGAGCCTGATGCGCTCTCCCACTTTCGCTTTCAACGCACCGCTTCCGCGCAGTGCGCCGACGCGTCCGTTAAAGACAAAATACTCCGGCGCCTCCTTCAGCATTTTTCTTTTGCTGAAACGCTGGAAGCCGGTTCGGCCGAGCACGCCATGCGTGTAGAGTTCGCCCTGCATGACGTAGAACTCGCGATCGACCTTCGGGAGACCGTCTTTTGGTTCGACAACAATGAGACCATACATACCATTGGCGATATGGGTGGGTACGTGCGGGCTCGCGCAGTGATAAACGTAGACGCCGGGGCGGTTTGCCAGGAAGCGAAAGATCTTCGTTTCGCCGTCTTTCACTTGTGTGAGGACGGCGCCGCCACCCGGTCCCGTGACGGCATGGAGGTCGATGGAGTGTTTCTCGTGGCCGGCCATCTCGTGACTCTTCCCATCGTTTTCTTCGTCTTCAGGATGCGTCAGGCGGATTTCCACTGATTCCCCTTCGCGCACGCGAAGAAAAGGGCCGGGGACCGTGCCGCTGTAAGTCCAGTACTCGTAGGTGACGCCGGGAGCGAGCTCTGCGACGATCTCGCGCGTTTCGAGCGTGATCACCGTTGTCCCGTCATCGGAGCGCGCAAGCGGAGCGGCGAGGTCGTTTGCAGCACGGCTGATTTCCGGGAGCGACCCGCTTTCCGAGAGGGTATTTTCTCCGGCGGTGGCGCTGCTGATGCTGGCGAAGAACAGGAAGAGCGCGGTGAAACCGACGGTCATGAAGATCGGAGCGCTGTCCGAGAGCCAGTTGCGGCGGGTTGGGCGGAAGCCTTTGAGGAGGAGCGAGTTCGTGACGACGGAGACCGAACTCAGCGCCATCGCGAGTCCCGCGAGTTCCGGACGGAGGGTGAGACCAAGAGAGGAGAGCGCGCCGGCGGCGATGGGGATACCAGCGATATTATAGAAAAGCGCGAAGAACATGTTCTGCCTGATTTTTCCGACTGTTTTCCGACTGAGCGTGATGGCCGTCACGACATCCCGCAGATCATTTTTGACGAGGACGATGCCGCCGGTTTCCATGGCGATGTCCGTTCCGCTTCCCATTGCGATTCCCAAATCTGCTTGGGCGAGCGCCGGGCTGTCGTTGATCCCGTCGCCGACCATGGCGACCCGTTTGCCATCCGCCTGCAATTTCTCCACTTCTTTTGCCTTGTCTTCGGGAAGCACTTCCGCGAGTACATGTTCGATGCCCGCCAGACGCGCGAGCGCGTGGGCAGTCCGCTTGTTATCGCCGGTGATCATGTAGACCTCGATTCCCATGCGTTTGAGGTTTTCGACTGCCTCTTTCGATGTTTCTTTCAACGTATCCGCCACGGCGATGATACCGAGGATGTGCTTTTCATCTGCGAGGAGCATGGCCGTTTTTCCATCGTCCTCCAAGCGGTGGAGGAGCTCTTCCGCTGCGATGGAAGGTATGCTTTCTTGTTCCATGAGTCGACGATTCCCCAGGAGATATTTCTTTCCATCGAGCATGCCCTCCACGCCGTGGCCGGGGATGGCTTTGAAATTTTCCGCTGAGGAGAGAGGAATACCCTTCTCCTTCGCGTGATTCACGATGCTCTCTGCGAGAGGGTGCTCGGATCCCTGTTCCAATGATGCGGCAATGTGGAGGATATCCATTTCTCCCTCTCCCCGCGCCTGCCCGTCGGAGCTTTGGTGAAGGAGGGGGAGAGGGTTGGGTGATGGGAGAACAATGACATCCGTCACCTCTGGCTTTCCCTTACTCAATGTTCCCGTCTTATCAAAGATCATGGCATCGATCTTCTTGGCCGCTTCGAGCGGCTCGCCGCCACGGATGAGAATGCCGAGTTCCGCTCCTTTTCCCGTCGCGACCATGATGCTCGTGGGAGTCGCAAGGCCGAGAGCACAAGGACAAGCGATGACGATGACGGAGACGAAGGCGAGGAGAGCGAACGTGAGCGTCGCTCCGA
>CAZWCH010000021.1:0-11792 GCA_964632925.1 uncultured Candidatus Peribacteria bacterium | reverse complement strand
GAACCACCCACAGTGTACAACAAGTGCGGCTGTAAGAGACCTACTTCGCCTGTCGCAACTGGCGCTTCTTCGAAAGCCCCCTGTTCGGCGCCGTCTTCACATCGCGCGGGACTGTCACTGCCCGAACATTTTTCTTCTCACCCTCCACTTTCCCTTGGGCATTCCGATGGAATTCCTTGTGCCTCTTCGCCATGTCCTGGTGAAATTTTTGATGGTCGAGCGTCACCTGCGTATCCGTCATATTCCGGTGCTCCTGGTGCCACTTCAGATGCTGCGCGTTCTGTTCTTTGTGCCACGCCTCGTGATCCCCCCGCGCGCGCTGGGGATCCACCTTCTTCCAACAGAGCACCAATGCCTTCCCGCGAAGCCCCTTGCACGCTGATGGCATTTCCTCCGCATGGCCGAAACCTTGCGGAATGAGGAAGAACAAGACGGACGTCAGGATAAGCGCGCGACGCGACAGAAGGGAGAAGGAGAACATAGCGGGCATGGTATGCCATGCGGCGCCTTCAAGCAATACATTGTGTCAATAGAAGATATGACAATATCTCTTGCATGTTCCCCGGAGAATGGGTACGGTGGGCACGCTATGCCGCGTGTCGCGAAACCGAAGCCTCTCGGCAAAGTCGTCCACTACTACGACCGCTTGGGAGTCGCGATTGTGGAGCTTCAGAAAAGCCTGAAAGTCGGTGACATCGTTCTCTTTAGGCGGGGCGAGGAGGAGTTCGCCCAGCCCATCGATTCCATGCAAATCGACCGCGCAAGCGTCGTAAAAGCTAAAAAGGGGGATGCCATCGGCATCAAGGTTACCCGCCCCATTAAGGAGGGGGCACTGGTGATGGCGGCGTAGACGAGGTTGTAGGTGGATTGCCACACGCTTTTGTTCCATGCGATCACTTTCCACCGACGATCTCCGGCGTGCATTCGTTGACTTCTTCGTGAAGAGGAATGGACACGTCGAAATTCCAGGATCCTCGCTGGTTCCCGAGAATGACCCGACCGTCCTCTTCACGACCGCCGGCATGCACCCGCTCGTGCCGTATCTCCTCGGCGAGCGACATCCGGCGGGGCAATGTCTCGTGAGCTGCCAGCGCTGCGTGCGGACGCAGGACATCGATGAAGTCGGAGATGCCTCCCATCTCACCTTCTTCGAAATGCTCGGCAACTGGAGTCTCGGCGCTTATTTTAAAGAGGGAGCAATCCGGATGAGTTTTCAATTTTTGACAGAGGTCCTCGAACTCCCGAAGAACAAGATCGCCGTCTCCTGCTTCGCCGGCGACGCCGATGCGCCACGGGACGAGGAATCGGCGAGGCTCTGGGAATCTCTCGGCATTCCAAGCGAGCGCATCGGTTTTCTCCCGAAAGCAAAGAACTGGTGGGGTCCGGCGGGGCACACGGGACCCTGCGGGCCGGACACGGAGATGTTCTATTGGATCGGCGAAGGAAATCCCCAGGGAAATCCCGAAACGCATGAAGCGGAGTGGCTCGAAATCTGGAATGACGTTTTCATGCAATATAACAAGCAGGAAAATGGGACGTTCGAGCCGCTCCGGCAAAAAAATGTTGATACGGGGATGGGACTGGAGCGCGTCGCGCAGGTTCTGCAGGGCGTAGCGAGCGTGTACGAGACGGATCGGATACGACCGATCATCGAAAAAGTGTATGGACTCTCCGGCAGTGTCATTCTGAGCCCGTCGAAGGACGACACTGCCACTGGTGCCATGGTTCGACGGGCTCACCATGACACCAGACATGCACGGATCATCGTTGATCACCTCCGCGCAGCGGCATTTATCATCGCTGACGGCGTGCATCCTTCTAACATCGACAGCGGGTACGTGCTGCGGCGCCTGATCCGGCGCGCGATCCGTTCAGCCCGAGCCCTTGGAATAGAGCACGACGGACCATTCGCCATCGCTATCACCAAGGAAGTAGTTGCTCAATACGGCCACGTCTACGGCTCGCTGCTCACAAATGAACAAAAAATTTGTTCAATTTTGCAGCGGGAGGAAGAACAATTTGGGAAAACGCTCCAGGAGGGGCTGAGACATTTTACGAAGATTATGTCGCCCTTCGTCTCCGCTCAGGGTGACACAGTCACCCACATCGATGGCCCCACCGCCTTCCACCTCTACGATACTTACGGCTTCCCTCTGGAACTCACGAAAGAACTCGCAGCAGAACAGGGGCGCCCTGTCGATGAACAGGGCTTTCACCAAGCATTCGCAGAGCACCAGAAACTCTCACGCCAAGGCGCCGAAAAAAAGTTCGCAGGAGGCCTCGCCGACCATTCCGCAGAAACGACGAAGCTCCATACAGCAACGCATCTCCTCAATGCCGCGCTCCGGAACGTGCTCGGCCCCCATGTGCAACAGAAAGGATCGAACATCACGGCGGAACGCCTGCGCTTCGACTTCTCCCATCCCGCGAAGGTGACGCCGGAACAACTGGCAGAGGTCGAGCGCCTCGTGAACGAAGCCATCCGCGCCGATCTCCCCGTCTCCTACCATCTCGCCACGGTCGAAGAAGCGAAGGAGGAAGGAGCCATCGGCGTGTTCGATGAGCGGTATGGAGCGGAGGTGAAAGTATACCAGATCGGCCCTTCGGCTCGCTCTGCCCGCTCAGGGCGATGCGAATGGTCCGAACAACCATTCAGCATCGAAATCTGCGGCGGACCGCACGTCGCGCGCACCGGAATGATCGGCCATTTCCGCATTCTGAAGGAAGAAAGTTCGTCAACGGGAGTGCGAAGGATAAAGGCTGTCGTCGACCCCTCACCCTGCCTGCCGGCCGTAGCCTTGGCGAAGGCTGGCCCTCTCCCAACGGGAGAGGGAGGTTTCGATAATGTGAAGAGAACATAACTTTTGTTAGGTGGAATTGACATCTCTCTGTCCCTCCTCTTTCCTGAGGAGTTATGATGCCGCTTGAAGCGAGAGAGGAGCGGGAGAACACCTCTCCATCACAGAACCGGATCATCTGCGGCAGGCTCGGAACCGTCGCCGCTGCTCTCCTCGCCCTCACGTCCGCCGGCCACCAGGAGCGCCATCGTCCTGCGGACGTGTCGCCGGATCTCCCCATCCCTCTCCGCACCGACCCCATCGATCATCCTCCGCACAAAACTTCATCCGACCAGCCATTCGATATCCAAATCGAAAACTTCCGCGCCGAAAACGGACGCTTCACCTGCACATTCGGCGATATGCCGGTGGAAGGAGATACCACGGAACATGGGGATATCACCGCGATCCGCGCTGGTGATTTTTCGGTCTCCCTCTCCTCCCCTATAAGCCCACAGCGACTCGAGTATGTCCTCCGGAATTTCCTCAGCGCTTCCGGCATCGTGCGGCAGTCGGGTGTCATCCCCGCGCGCTCTTCCTTCATTGCAATCGGCGGCGCGCGTTTCGCGTTCGACGCGCACGTTGGCCAGACAACTATTCCCATGCTCGCGACCCGCCACGACGCTTTCCGAGTCGATACGGAAGCGGAGGCGTGCCGCATCGACGCGGAGCGGCAGTGGCACGCCATTCGGGAACGCATCGCTCCGCTCCAGGAGAAACAGCGCTACGCCATCAGCGGGAGAATCGCAACGCACAACGACCGGATGTACGCCGTGTACGACGATATCACACAACGCATGCGCTCCTCCACCGACCGCTATTACTGGCAGGAACGACGCAACGAATTCGTCTACGGCTGGAATGCCATCGTCGCACAATGGCGTCCGGCGGATACCGATGCCCGCGGCGACATCCTCGCCACGTTCCACGCTCATCTCGCGAAGTGGGAAGAGTGGCTCTCCATCCAGCCCGCCATGGAAGGCGAGGAGGAATTCCTCCGGCGCTATGCCGCAATCCGCGACGAACTCCGCGCGATGCGCGCGGAGGAACACGCACTGCGGAATGTTGCGCTTACGCGCATCCTCCGCGGAGAAGGCGGCGCAGTCATCCGCGAGCAGAGCGATCCGGTCACCTCCAAAAATTTCACGCGCGTCTGGGAGAGGAACGGGAAAATGATCGCCTCGGAGGAATACGAGGACGACCTGCGCAGGAAGCGGACGGAGTTTGATACCTCCGGCAATCCGACATATGAATTCTCCTGGCAATACTTCCCGGGGACGCAGCTCCAGCGTGAACAGGAGTACGAACGGCAGGGCACGACACGAAAAATCCTGCGGCAGACGGATTACTGGAGGAGTGGCAATACCCGCGCCGTCCTCGACAACCGCGCGGACGCCTTTGCTTATTTCGGGGAAGCGGGGAACATCCTCTACGAAGAAGTTGCGCGGAGCGACCCCCGAAAGCACCAGCGCGGCATGGTGGACAAGGAAGGGAACCGCTTCGGACTCTTCACCGATGAGCGGGCGCGCGACGCCAGCCTCACACCGCGGCAATACCTCGACCTGCTCGCGCGGAAACTGGACACCCCGGAAAAGATCGCCGTCTTCTTTGAGCAATTCCTCTGGTACAAGTACGACGACGGCGACGAGTGGCAGACGGCGGAGGAAACCGCGCAGCGCATCGAGGCCTCCGACGCCACCGGACGCCGCTACATGCGCGGTGACTGCGAGGATTACGCCTTCCTCGCGCGGGACATCCTCCGCAGGCAGGGGAAAAACGCCCACGTCGTCTTGATCCCGCAGCACGCAATCTGCGTGTTTGTGGAACGCGATGCCCACGGTCGCTACCACGCATTCTGCCAGGATACGTATGGTTACGACAAAAACGGGAACTGGTACGGACGAGGAGTGAGGGACAGAGAGAAAGAGCGAGGCTACGCGACGCCGATCGAGGCGATGAACGCCATCGTGAAGAAGTTCCGCTACCCCGGTCTCGGTCTAACAGAAGGACAGGATTTCACCTTCAATCCCCAAAATATCACCATCATGCCGAATCCCCCCTCGGGGAACTACCAGAGAGTGACGGTGGATCACTTCCTGCAAACAATTTCGTGAGTTTTCGCGCTGTGTTTCACTGCTGAAACTTCGCGCGGGCGTGCGGATGATTGGGATTGAGGCGCAGTGTTTCCCGGAATTCCCGTTGTGCGCCTTTAACATCCCCGAGACGCTCGAGGGCAACGCCAAGGAGGTAATGTGCCTCCGTGAGATTAGGATCGAGCGCCACGGCTTGCGCGAGATGCGGACGCGCCTCCGCAGCGCGTCCCTCCATCAAATGGAGCCCGCCGAGCTGCATCCGTCCGAAGGCGTCGCGCGGCTTCATTGCAACGTAGCGTTCGAAGAGTGGCAATGCTTCGTCGTAATTTTTCTCAAAGATGAATAAGCGTCCAAGATTGAAAAGAGCGCGGGGATTTTCACGGATCGCCAGCGACTGCCGGTACAATGCCATCGCCTCCGCGGTTTCCCCCCTCTTCACAAGGAAGCCAGCGAGGTTATTCGCCGCAACGTGCGATGCCTGGTGCTGCGCGAGGACGTTGCGGAAGAGCGCCTCGCTGTCGTGCCAGACGCGGAGCTGGCGGTGCGTCAGGAAACCGAAGCAACCGAGGATTCCGACGAAACCGAAGACAAGGAAAAGGCCCCTCACCCTAACCGCAGTAGTACACAAGTGACTACACGGCACCGCCCTCTTCCAATGGAAGAGGGAATTATTCCCCCCCTCTCCCCGCGGGAGAGGACCGGGGTGAGGGGTAAACCAACAACTTGCGAGCGCAATAAGCGCGAGCGATGGGAGGTACATGTAACGGTCGGATGCGACAATGATATCGACGATGCCCCCGTCTCCCCTGCGGGCAACGTTCAGGAACGATGGTGCAAGGAGAAGAAAAAATATGCCGAGCGCGCCGGCAATCCCCCGCGTCCATCGCAAACTCCAAACGGCGAACAGCGTGAGAACGCTCGCGATGAACAGTCCCGCGAGAACAGCGGGGTGCATGATCGTGAGCTCGTCGGTGAATGGATAGAGAATGGAAAGTCCTGTGGGAATGACGAGCTTTCGGAGGTAGAAAGGGATTGCTACGAACGGCGCGAGAAGGGTGACACCAATGGAACGAACCTGCGATTCTTTCCCAATGAGCGCAATTCCTACGAAGAGAATACTGAGCGCGAAGAAGGGCAAGAGCGATCGGAAGCCCCTCACCCTGCTCTCTCCCGCCTCTCGGCCATGAGCTCGAGGCCGAATGGCGGGGAGAGGGTGCCGGGGGAGGAACCATTCCAGAAGGAGCAACACTAGAGGGAGCGGCGCGATGGAGACTTTCGCGAGGAGGCCGAGAAGATGGAGAAGAACGCTTCCCCAGTACCAGCAACGTGTCATGGTGAGCTCGTCGAACCATGGCACGCGCCGTGTGTCGCCCTTCGACGAGCTCAGGGTGACACCCTCCCTCCACTTCAGATATCCACACACGCTCAAGAGGAAGAAGAACCCCGACAGGAGATCTTTCCGCGCACTCGCCCAGGCAACGGCCTCCACGTTGAGGGGATGGACAGCCCAGAGGAGGGCGACGAGGAGAGGAATGGGGGACTGGGACCTGGGGACTGGGACCTGGGGACTGGAATCTGAATATTTCCTGGAATTTGTTCTCTGAAATCTTCCGAGGAGGAGTGTCATGAGCCAGAACACCAGCACCGCATTCAGCGCATGGAGGACGAGGCTGATCCCATGACTCACGGCGGGGTTCCACTTCCCCACGATGCTGTATTCGATTTGCTCCGTCAGGAGCGTGAGCGGGATGTAGAGTTCCGGATCGTATGTCGTGAACGCCGCCTTCACGTTTCCCCACGAGAGTCCACGCGCCTTTCCATTATCGACGATGAGGAGTTCGTCGTCGTACGCGACGTAGTCCGCGCGGAGAATCGGGATGTAGAGAAGAAGAGGAACGAGACAGACGAGCGCGGCGAGCCACTTCATGAGACTCACCATACCAAAATAGCTAGAATACGCTCGTGCTTCCGTGCGCTCTCCTCTCCGCGCTCCTCTGGAGCATCCCCATTGTCGCCTCAGCCAAGCAGGAAACGGTGATGGATTTCCGGCAGGGCGTTCCCGGCCAGTGGGAAAAGAGCGCATGCCTCTCGGCGCAGCAGAAGCCGGAGGGGGTCGCCCTTGCAACGACGACGGAGCGCTGTTCCCTCTTCTACGCCACGCGCGATCTCCGTCATCCCATCGAAACGCTCTCCCTCACCGTCCTCTCCCCTCTGCGGACGGACCTCCTCTTCCTGTGGCACCGGCGGGATGACCCGATCGGATACATGATCGAATTCCCCCTCGCATTTTCCCCCGCCGAAACCCCGCAAACCGTCCGCCTCAATCTCCCTCGGTACCGACAATGGGATTCCGCGACAGACCGCATCGGTTTCTCCCTCCCCAAGGGCTCTTCCATCATCCTACAGAACATCACCTTCACGCGGTGGTCTGTTTGGGACAAAACCGTCGCTGCCCTGCGCAGCTTCTGGACATTCGACACATTCCGCCCCTACAGCATCAACTTCCTCTGGGGACCGATCATCGGCTTCAACCCCGTCTGGCAGGAACAGCTCTTCGAACATACCCCACCCGTCGGGTGGTCCGCCGCGCGCGTGTTCCTCTCCCTACTCATCGCCACCTCCATTCCCTGCCTGTTCTTCTATCGACGGCGGACCGCCGCCGCGCGCCGGGCGGCGGCGCTCGCGCTCTGCGGCATGTTTGCCGGCTTCTGGCTCCTCTTCGACGCGCGGATGGGTCTTGAACTCCTCTCCTACGTCAAAGCGGACTGGGAGACGTTCCTTCTCCAGCCGCAGGGAACGCGCAGCTTCCGCATCTTCAAGAACTTTCCGGACATCGCCGCGGAGTCCGTTCCTCTCCTCACTCTGTTCCCCCGGTACGGCTTCGTTGGACCGCATGGAGCGCCATTCGGGAGTCTCCTGCGCTACGAAACCTATCCCGCCGCCCGCCCGGTTTCCCCCAATGACCCCCCGGAACAACGGAAGCTCGCCCGCCGCTGGCTCGTCGCTTTCCGCGATGATGCGCGGATAAGCCCATCGGGGGAACTCTTCCTCGGAGATACCTTCCTCGCCGGACCCGGCTCCATCGTAAAGAGTTTCGGCAGGGATGCCTTCATCTTCGAAGTCACGGACTCTCCTCCCCCTTCCCCTCGTTCTTGATTTTTCTTTCATCGGATTCCTCGGTTTCGTCGGTTGCTTCGGCTTCCTCCGTCGATGTCCCTCCTCTTCCTCCCCATCGGCCTCGCGCTCCCTACCCTCAGCGGATGGTTCCTCATCCGCGCTGTGGAGGGAAAAACGCCCGTCCTCTCTTCCATCGAACGATGGGCCGCCGGTTTCGTCATCGGACTCACGGGGACGATGTATGCGACGTTCCTCGCGCACATCCTCGGCCTCGTGCATCTTGACCGTACAGGGTTCCTCATTGTCCAGATGATCCTCACGTCCCTCCTCACTACTTTCCATTTCCTGCGTCAACAAAGACACAGACGCTCTGAGCCATCCGGCTCGAGTGCAGACCAGCGCACCGATGAAACGGGCCGCACGGAACGCAGACCGAAACAGTTCGGATTTTTCGGGCAAGTGAGTGCGGCCCGTTTCCTCCTCTCTACGCTCCTCCTCTGGACCGCCCTCAAGATCCTCGCCACCAGCGTCACCTTCCTCATGACCCCCCTCTACGTCGACGATGCCATCGATAATTGGAACATGCGCGGAAAGCTCATGTTCCACCACCAAGAACTCGTTCTCGGCTTCCCCGAAGAGTCGTCGCCCACGGACGGCGGCATTTTCGCTTACCCGCCCACCGTGTCGATGACCAAAGCATGGCTCGCGCTCCTTGCGGGCTCCTGGTCCGACCCCCTCGTCAACAGCATTCACATCGTGTGGTACCTCGCCCTCCTTGCCCTCCTCTTCGGGACGCTGCGCGCGACCGCGGGATTCTGGTGGGGGCTCCTCGGCGTCTACGTTTTCGGGAGCCTCCCCCTCCCTATCCTCCACGCGACGAACTCCTACGCGGACATGTTCCTCGCCGCCCACGTCGGCGCGGCGGCGTGTTTCCTCCTACGGGCCCTGTGGCCAGCTTCCGGCTCCCAGCTTGCCGCTGTTTTTATTCGCCTCGCCGCTCTCCCCCTCGCTCTCCTGCCTTTTACAAAAAACGAGGGCCTCGTCCTCTACTTTCCCGTCCTTGCCCTTGCCTTGGCCCTAGCCCTCTTTTCCCTTTGGAGACGTGGCATCGTGACCATGCGCTCTGTTCTCCTCCTCGCTGTTTGGATTACCGCGACGTCCGCTATCGTCCTCATTCCCTGGCTCTTCTTCAAGTGGGCGCACGGCTTCAGCTTCGGGAACGCGAAGGGGCTCCCGAACATCCTCGAATTTTCGTGGAATCCCCTGAGTCTCCACGCCATCGTCGTGAATACCGTCTTTGAGGGGAACTGGCTCCTCCTCTTTCCCCTCCTCGCCGCCCTCTTCGCCTGGCAATGGCGGCGGGCCTTCTCCTTCCCCCTCCGCATCCTCTCCGTTCCGTTCCTCCTCGCGTACGCCCTGCAAATCGCCCTCTTCACCTTCACGCCGCTCGCAACCGAAGCAGTGAAGCAAACGGGCTACGCCCGCGGCATCATCCATCTCCTCCCCATCGTCCTCCTCCTCACGATACTCCTGCTATACTCCTCGCTGTGCCCACCTACGCCGCGTTCCTCGGTCACCAGCCGCACGTGAGTCTTGCGGAACTCCGTGCCGTCGTTCCCGCCTTCCGTCTCCTGCGATCGGCGGACGGCGGCAGTGTCGCTATCTTCACGACTTCCGCGGAGCTTTCTCCTTCGCTCCTCGCTACGCTCGGCGGAACGATCCTCCTCGCAGAAGAAATTTCCGGCACGGCCGCTTCGCTCGAGGCGATCCCGCAACTCCTCCGAGAAACCGTCGCTCCCGTCAAAGGCAAAGTGACCTTCGGACTCCGGTGCAGGGGGCTTCCGCCCGCGCGCATCCGCGCGCTCTACCGCGCCTGCAAAGAAGCCCTCCGTTCTGCCGGACGCCCCTGCCGGTACATCGGGAACGAGCGGCAGCCCGCCCACGCCGCGCTCCTGCGCGCCAGCGGCGTCCTCGACGGCCGCCGTGGCATCGAGCTGGTCCTCGTTGCGGATGATGAGACGCTCTGGCTCGGAAAGACCGTTGCCGCCCACAACCCCACAAGTTACGCCCAGCGCGACATCGGCAAGCCGGCGCGGGACATGCGAGCGGGGATTCTCCCGCCAAAACTCGCGCAGGTGATGCTGAATCTCGGTTGGTGGCTGTTACAGAACAGCGGACAGCGGACAGCGGACAGCGGACCTTCTCCTAAAAAGACAATTCCTAAGTCCCAATTCCTAAGTCCTATCGTCATCTTGGATCCTTTCTGCGGCAGCGGCGTGATCCCCGTGGAATGCCTGCTGCGCGGCTGGATGGCGCTCGCGAGCGATTCCTCACAGAAAGCCGTTGACGCGTGCAAGCGGAATATCGAGTGGCTCCGCCGCACGTTTGCGATCCCCGCGGCAAAAATCCCCTGCGCTGTCAGCAAGCACAATGCGGCGAAGCCGTTCGATTTCTCCTCCGTCCGCGATGAGCGCCTGCGTTCCGGACCCTCCGTCATCGTCACGGAAACCTGCCTCGGGCCAACGCTGCGCGCCCGCCCCACGAAGCAAGTTGCACAGAAGCTCTGCGCGGAAAACGAAAAGCTCCAAATTTCCTTCCTGCGCAACTCCGCTGCTTCCCTCCCCGGCATCCCCGTCGTCTGCATATGGCCCGTCTGGTTTCTCAAGTCCGGCCCGCTCTTCCTGGAAAAGATATGGAAGGAAATAGAAAAACTGGGCATGGAGGCGGTTCTCCCAAAAGACGCCGCCCTCGCTTCTGCGTCCCGCCCCACGCTCCTGTACCGGCGCCCGGATCAGTATGTTGGCAGGGAGATCGTTCTACTACGACCGCGTTAGAACAGGACTATCTGCCGGTCGGCATTCCATCATCGTCGCGCAGTCTCTGCAGTGCCGCATCGAGTTTCTCCTTTTGCGTTTCCAGCACGGCCATTTGCTTTTCGAGTCGTGAAACGTCTGCTTTCACCTTCTTTTTGACTGCCGCGCTCTTCGCGCGATCGAGGAGCCGGAGCTTCGCATTGATCCTCCGCTCGAGTGCTTCGATCCTCCGCTCGACGTACGCGATCTCTTTCCCAATTGACGTCGCTTTTCTCTTCGGGGCTTTCCGCTCCTTCTGCACCTCTGCCTCCCCTGCTTTCTTCTCCAGCCCATTCACCTGCTTCCCAACGGAAGCACCGGCTTCCACGCCATGCGCTGGTGCCGGGGCCGCCGGGCGCACTACGGCTGGCGTCGGAACTGCGGCGCCGGGAGACTCTCCCGTCGGCGCCGTTATTTGATGCCCCAGATTCGACTCCGTGGCCGCCTGCGGTGTTGCGGCCGGTCGAGCGGCAACGGTAAAGGGGAGCGAGACAATGGAACCTGGCTGGCAGCTCGCATTATTGATGCAGAGGCGAAACGTATACGCCCCCAGTGGATAATAGAGCGGGTCCACATCAAAACCTGCGTTTTGCGCAACTGCCGCACTCACCACGCCGAGTGCCGTTACCGTACCACCCGGCTTCACTATTTGCATAATCGCTTCTGCTCCCGTGGAACAGCTGGCATGAAAGGTTACCTGTTCGCCGACGGTGTACGCCGACTTGTTTCCTTGGAATGACAGCGTACAGGAAGGAGAGGAGGACCCGGCACATGGGCTACTCTGCGACACCGCACCGTTCGCCGACTGGCAGCAGTACGTCGGACTCGGCGCGCGCCAGTCTACGGGGTAGTTGAGTGCCGTTCCCCCACACATGCAGGCGGAAGTCACCTGA
>CAZWCH010000020.1:0-12122 GCA_964632925.1 uncultured Candidatus Peribacteria bacterium | reverse complement strand
TAGACGCCAACGGAGAGGCGGGTGGAGGCGGCGATGCCGAGGCGGCGATGGAGCTGCTCGGCGCAATGGTGGCCGGCCCGGAGGCAGATGCCTTCTCTTCCAAGGATTTCCGTGAGGTCGTGGGGGTGGAGGTTGTCGATGGTGAAGGAGAGGCAGCCTGTGCGAGGGGGTAGGTTGTAGGGGGTAGGTTGTAGGGGAAACTTTCCGAGAATGGTGAGGTTGGGTATTGATGAGAGGATAATCCCTGTGTGGGCAAGGAGCTGTTGTTCGTGGTGAATGATGTTCTCCCAGGAGAATTGCGAGAGCCAGTCGATGGCTGTGGCGAGGCCGACCGCTTCTGCGACAGGGGGCGTTCCCGCTTCGAAGCGGGCGGGGGGATCGAGAGGAATAAAAGTTTCCTCTGTTACATTCCGGACCATGCCGCCGCCTCCAAGGAACGGTGGCATTGTCTCGAGGAGTTCGCGTTTTCCATAGAGCACGCCGATGCCGGTGGGGCCATAGAGCTTGTGGCCGGAGAAGACGAGAAAGTCGCAAGCGAGCGCCTGGACGTCGATGGGACGGTGAGCGACGAGCTGGGCCGCGTCGACGAGGACGCGCGCGCCCGCTGCATGGGCGCTCGCGATGATTCTTTGGAGATCCGGTTGTATTCCAAGGACATTGCTCTGGCCTGTGATGGCGACGATGTCGATCGTGTTTTGCGCGAGGATGCGATCGAGGCTGTCATACCGCAGTTCTCCATTGTCATGGATGTCGATCCAATGGAGGCGCGCTCCACGTTGCATCCAGGGGATGATGTTACTGTGGTGTTCGAGTTTCGAGAGGACGACATTGCGACCCTTTCCCCCGGCCCTCTCTCTAAGGGGGAGAGAGCCGGCGACGATATTGATGGCTTCCGTGCAACTCTTCGTAAAAATAATTTCTTCCGCGTGCCGTGCGTTGAGGAAGCGCTGCACGATCTGCCGTGCGCTTTCGTACCGTTCCGTCGCCTCTTCCGCGATGGGGTGCATGCCGCGGTGTGCGTTTGCGTTCTGCATCCGGTAGTACGTGCTCATTGTCTCGAGGACGCATTCCGGTTTTTGGGTGGTCGCGGCGTTATCGAGATAGGTGAGGGGGTGTCCGTCTATGAGACGCCGGAGGAGGGGGAATGCCTGCCTGATTTTTGCAAGAGGTAGCGACATACGGCTTGTTGGTCCAGTATAGAGTCTTGCTTGTATGGTGGCCACGGCGCCCGCCCCAGTCGCACAAGGTCTGTGTGTCGAGCCAGGGAGGGCGTATGCTAGGCGGGTGTTTGTGCAGAGAGACCAGTATTTGCCGATCGCTTTTTTTCTCGCGCTTCTCCTTTGGGGGGGCTACACGCTCCTTGCGTACCTGGGCGTTCCCGTCCATGGAGCGGTGCTTCTTCCGTCGGAGGCGCAGACTCTCGTGAAGGAGATTTGCGGAGAAAGCACCGACGTTCCGACGCTCCTGTGCCGGGGGTGGTATTCCTTCCTTCCTTTTCTTCGCTCCGTTTTCGCGCACTCCTCCATGTTTTTCTTCTTCGGCGCCGGGAGCGTGGGGTTTGCGGCGCTGTTCTGCGGACTGGCGTGGCTATGGAGAGGACGCTGGATGACGGAGATTCGCCTTTCCCCCTGGAAAGTCGTCGCGCTCTTCGGCCTTGCTCTCTGGCTTCTCCTGACAGGGTTCAGTTTTGGGACCGAAGGCGACCAATCCGTCCGCCGCATGGTGGAGCCGGTTCCTGAGGTTTACACGAATGCAAAGGACAATGCGATCGCCGTTCTGCAGGAGAATTTTCGCGAGCTTCAGGGCGATGGATGCCTGCGGTATATCGGGCAGACGAATCGCGGCGTCGGCCTCTATATGTACCGGCAATGGTGCGTGCAACGCGCGTTTGTTGTTCGCGTGCTTCCGCCTCTCCTCTTCGCCATTCTCCTTTTCTGGGAATGGCTCATCATCGGGCGCGCCGCGCTCGTTCTCCTTCGGGTGTCCCCGCCGTCCGCTCTCGTGGAGTTTTCCTGCAGCGCCGCACTCGGAGCGTGCGGGTGGGTGGTGATGCTGTGGATATTGTCCGTCGGTCATCTCCTCATTTCCCCCGTTGGGTGGGTTCTTGTTCTTGGCATACCCGTGTTCTTTCTCCGCCATTCGGTCTACTGGCTCCGCCGTTTTCTCTTTGCGGAGTGGACTGTTCCTCTTTCCCTGCGCCATCCCGCATGGCTGTTGGCATGGGTGCTCCTCGGATATCTTGCGTTGAATTTTCTCAATGTCATTCGTCCTTTTCCCATCGGGTGGGATGATCTCGGGAGCTATCTCAATCGGCCGCGGCTCCTCGTCAGCTACGGACGCTTTATTCATTCCATGGCTTCCTTCCAGTGGGAGTACCTCACGTCGCTTGGATTTCTTCTCTTCGGCTACGACAGCACGTTCGGAACAATCGCTTCTCTCGTCGTGAACTGGTCTGCCGGCATCCTCGCCATCCTTGCGTTTTTCACGTTTCTTCATGTGTTTCTCGGCGGCGGCGGCCTTCTCGCCGCTCTTCTCTACTACACTCTCCCGCTCGTCGGGCATTTCTCCTTTGCGGATATGAAGGTGGACAACGCTGTGTTTGCCATGGGGGCCTATGGCGTGTTCGCTCTGTTTTTCAGTCTGTTTGCTCCATCGTCTGTTGTGGATGAACGCCAGAGGATCCGTTGGATGCTGGTGAGCGGCGCATTCGCGGGATTCGCGTTCGGCATGAAATCAACCGCCGTCATGGGGATCCTCGCGCTGTTTCCCATTCTCCTCGGCGTGACGACGCATTGGTGGGTATCCGTGCCGGCCTCCTTTTTCGTGGGCGGCCTGTATATCTGGCGCGGCGTTGTCAATATCGCGACGATTTCTGCGCGGCTGGGATGGGAAGAAACGGCGCTGAGCAGCGCGACGATCGCGTTCGCTACGCTCGCGGCCGGCGTTCTCCTCCTCCTTCCCGTACTCCCCGCGCTGTGGAGGGCATGGCGCACGTTGCTCCTTCGCGCTGCTCTCTTCGGCGGATCGGCGGCACTCGTCGTGCTCCCATGGATGTGGTACAACTCCATTCTCCAGGGGAATGTACTGCCGCGCGTGGTGCTGGGTGTGCCCAACACGCTCGTGCCGTCGTTTGACATTTCCGGCGGCGGCACTCAAGGCACCGCTGGTGCGCGGTCTCTTTCGCCCGATCTTGCCGTCGACACGACACATGCCAATTGTTCGAGTCCGACGGGAACAAAAGAGGAAATCGATCGCTATTGGGGGTTCCGCCACGGCTGGCGGCATTACCTCACGTTGCCATGGCGCGCGGTGCTCAACGTCGATTCCGCCGGATACTACGTGACGACGATCCCCGGCTTGCTCCTTTTCCCTCTCCTCCTCCTCCTTCCCTTTTTCTGGCGGAAGGAGGGACGCTGGCTGCGCTGGCTATGGCTGTGGACCGCGTTCTTCATCGTGGAATGGATGTTCCTCGCCAATGGGATTCCATGGTACGGCGTCGGCATGCTGTTCGGACTCTGTGTGTCGCTCGCCGTGCTTTTCTCCAAGGCGCACGATGCGTTGACGCGCAGAATCGCGGGAGTATTCCTCGCCTGTTCCCTCCTCATTTCTTTCGCGAACCGTTTTTGGCAATTCGATCAGATGCGCAACCTTCTCGAGTATCCCATGGGGAAGGCGTCCGCCGCCGTGATGCGGGAGCGCACCATTCCCTATTACGACAACATCCGCGACGTCGTTTTGCAGCTCCATGAGGACAATCCGCACCGTCCATATCTCTATCGTGTGGGGACATTCATCCCCTACTTCATTCCGCGGAATCTCGAGATCATCGGTCTGGCCGATCATCAGCTGGATTTCTTCCATTGTCTCCATCAGGAGCATGACAATGCGCTTACCCTGCGTCGTCTCCAGCAGCTCGGGTTCAACAGCATTATTTTCGATACGAATACCGCGACCATCGAGCGCGATTCTCAAGGCTCGCTCCACACGAAGGTCCAGAAGTTCGTCGATTTCCTCAATGATCGTTCCCTTGGGCTTCAGGTTGTTGTCAATGATATTGATGAAGGCGTGGCATTCGTCATTCTTCCATGAAGATTATCGCCGTCATTCCCGCCTATAACGAGGCGTCCCGCGTGGGCGTCGTTGCGCGGGCCGTGCGGCCGTACGTTGATTGCGTGGTGGTGGTGGACGATGGATCGGGCGATGCGACTGCCGCTGCCGCCGCTGCCGCGGGGGCCTTGGTGGTTCGTCATCCGGAGAACATGGGTGCCGGCGGCGCGACGATGACTGGCATCGAGGCGGCGCGCATACTTGGAGCGGATATCGTCGTTACCATCGATGCCGATGAGCAGCATGATTCACGGGATATTCCCGCCCTCCTTCAGCCGGCTCTGGGGGGGCAGGCAGACATCGTCTTCGCAAACCGATTCGGCCTCGACGACTCCGGAAGGCATCGCAATCGCATTCCTGCCGTCCGCCGCTTCTTCAATGCCATAGGGAATGTCGTCACGTTTCTCGCGGCGGGACTCTGGATCCGGGACAGCCAGTGCGGATTCAAGGTCTTTGGTCCGCGGGCGCTTCAGGAAGTCCGGCTTCACACGCGGGGGTTCGAGTTCTGCACGGAGATCATCCGTGAAGTGAGACATCATCGTTGGCGTATCGCCGAGGTCCCCGTGAAGGTGGTGTATTCGGCCTATACCCTTGCAAAGGGGCAGTCTTTTGCAATGGGAGTGAAAACGGCGTTGCAGATTCTGCTACGATCATTCCTCCGCTAAAAGATGGATCTTACGTCGTATCAAATCATCGCGCCCCTCGTGTCCCTTATTGCCCTGGCCTATGCTTGGAATCTCTGGCATCGGCAGAAGAAGACGTTTTGGGAGGCGGCGCTCTGGACGCTCTTTTGGGTGAGCATCGCGGTCATTGCGTTCTACCCGGACATCCTCACGTATCTCACGGCCGTTACGGGTATCAAGGATCAGGCGAATGCCATTCTTGTCACATGTATAGGTCTCCTCTTTTTCATGGTTTTCTACATGATCATGCGTTTGGAAGAGATGGAGAGGCGGCAGGCCAGGCTGATGCGGGAGATGGCATTGCGGGAGGCGGGACTAACGTGCGAGGAGGGGAAACCTACGGTTTCTCCCTCGCGAGCACCCCCTTCCCTCTAAGGTGTTGCTCCAGCGCCGTGGCCCGCCTTCGGCACCCAGCGCTTCGCGACAAATGTCTTTCATATGAAAACCATTCTCCTCATAAGTCCGTACTGGAAAGAGAAGCATCGATGGATGGTGAGTAGTGTGAAACTTGCTGAGCTATGGCAGCGGCTTGGGTATCGGGTCGTTGTGGTGTGCATGGGAGGTGGCTCGTTTCTCGAGCGGGTGTCTCCTGCTCTCACGATCTATCGCAAGAGAGATATCTTCCTGCCGGATCCGTGGAACTATGGCATTGCCGTTTGTTTTGCGGGGTTTGTGCGCAAGGTGATACGGGAAGAGAAGCCGGATATCATCGTGTGCAACAAGATTCTTTTCTGGAGTTCGCTTGCGATGATTCCTCTGCGCCTGCGCGGATACCGCATCATTCTCCTCACGGATGCGCTCGTTGGCATGACGTGGTGGGGGCGGACGCTCGCTTTCCGTCTCGCCTCGCGCATCTACGCGTGGACACTCGGGTGGTTTATCATGCTCTGTGCGGAGAGGATCGTATTCTTCCACCCGCAGCCGGAGCGGTTGCTGAGGTTTCTCGGCGTGTTTGGGAAGTCGCAGGTCATTCCCACAGGGATCGACACGAAGAAATATGAATCGAGAATCAAGAATCAAGATCTTCATTCTCCATCAGTAGTCGTGACATATGTGGGGCGGCTGGAGTCCGTGAAAGGCGCCGATGATTTCGTAGAGGCAGTGGTCCCACTGAAGAAAGATTTTCCAAATCTCACGGTGCAGGTTGTGGGATGGTTCAAAGAAGGACATCCTCTTGTTAAGAAGTTCCAGGATCGGGTGGTCTTCACAGGGCTCCGCGATGACATTCCGGCCATTCTTGCTGCGACGGATATCTTCGTGATGCCAAGTCATAGCGAGGGATTAAGTAACGCGATTATGGAAGCCATGGCGAGTGGTTGCGCGTGTGTTGTGAGCGATGTCGGGGGGAATCGTTTTCTTATCCAGAACGGGGTCTCGGGTTTCCTTTTCTTACCTGGGGATAGGGAAGCCTTGAAGGCCCACGTCCGACGGCTCATTGAGGATCCTCGGAAGCGGCAGCAGCTTGGAACAGCGGCGCGGAAGAGGATCGAGGAGGTGTTTTCGTGGGAGAAGGTTGGGGAGGAGTATCGGAGATTGTTTGAGACGATGTAAGGAGCAATAATCATCCTTGTATTGTCGTATCTCTACCATGTTCCGGCGCGTCTGGCGCGTGTAGTGGTGCAACGCCCATTGCTTGTTTGTGTATTCGTGGTGATACCCTATGCTTTCGTGCTCTTGTGGACGCGCAATCCACTTTCCCTCGATGACGGGCTGCGGCACTTGGTGATGGCGCGGCAGTACTGGGAGAAAGGCATAGGGGAAGGATGGGGCCAGTACTTTTTCACTGGCTACTTCGCGACCCATATGCTGGATCCATGGTTCCTCTCCGATCTTGCGTATGTTCCCTTCACGGTCATTGCGGATGGTGTCATGGGTCTGAAAATCGCAACGCTCGTTTTCTTTATGGTCCTCCTCCTCTGTGCGTATCTTCTCCTCTTGCAATTTTCTCTGTCGCCGGCTCTCTTTTCCACTGCTCTTTTCCTACTCTTCTTTGGGAACAGCGAATTTATGGGACGTCTTCTCCTCGGTCGACCGTTCGTTCTCATGACGGCGCTCTTCCTTCTTGTCTATCTCTGCATTCTGCGACGTCAGCATCTCTTCTTGGCGCCGCTCCTCGCCATTGCGACGCTTCTGTCACATCTTTTTCTCTTCCCACTCCTTCTCACGATCGGCGCCGTTTTTTGGTTTTCCATCTTTCGTCAGTGGCGGTCCGCATGGTGGTGCGGAGCATCGTCCTTATATGGGGTCCTTCTCGGATTTCTCTTTCATCCACAGCCGCTCACCTACGGTGCCTACCTCTCTGACATCTTCATACACATTCCCTTCGCACTCCGTGGCGTGGATGTGCCGGAAGAGATGAGGGGGGGGGTACTTTTCGGTGATCCCCTACTCCTCGTTATGATTTCCTGTTTAGCAGTGCTCTGCGGTCTCTCTGTTCAGCAAGGACTCTGGAAGAGAGGATCTGCTCTGCACCATCCTGAGGCATTCCTCTCTCTGTCTTTGATGTGCGTATTCTTCATCCTGTATATCCGCGCTCAGCGAGCGGTGGATTACCTCTGGCCCGTAACAGTCATTCTGGCAGTACAACTGAGTGCAGCGACTCCTCGGGTCACTCGCGATATTCTCCATGTTTTCCATGTACTCCGTGTTCACCGTCTTTTCTCCCTGCGTCTCTCGTGGTCTCACTGTCTTGTGGCTTTGTTTTGTGTGAATGCTGCGTTGGTGGTTTTTGGATTCATAGGGAGCGACGCGGAGCGCAACCTGCAAGCATTCAGTGCCGTACAGCGGATTCCTCAAGGGAGCTCCGTTCTCAATATTGATTGGGGCGCGTTTCCCCCGCTGCTCTTCCTCAACTCTACCGTGCTCTACGCCCGTGGCATGGATCCCGCATTCGATGTCTACAGCGATCCCGATCGTGTTGCGCTGACACAGGTATTCACAGAAATGTGGTGGTCTTGGGACTGGTCTCATCCGCGGCAGACATGGCGAGAGTTCGCCTCTCGTTACGAGTTTCCGTGGACGTTACATTTGCTACGGGAGAGAGACGACGTTGATTGGCCTCTATGGGTGAAAGCCGTGCGTCGCCGTTACGATGCGGATTTTATCGTGCTCTCTCAACGGAGGTACTCTAAAGCCATCGCCGCATTACGTAAGATGCTCCCTGTCTATGCAGAGAGCGGCGCCATTACAATCTTTGTCCTGCGAAACGGGACCAAATGATGCAGCGAAGCGATTCTTAGCGGGCGATGGTCATTACGCTATGGTATGAGGCATGCGGAAGCCGCGCATTGTCATTCTCTCGGCATTCCTCAGTCCCTTTCGGAGCGGAGCGGAGGCGTGTGTGGAAGAAGTTGCAGTGCGGCTTGCTGATCGATTCGATGTGACGATCGTGACGGCGAGGATGCGGAGAGCCCCTCTCCCTAACCTTCCCCCCGAGGGGGAGGGAATTTCCATTATCCGGGTTGGTCTGGGTCACTCTTTCGACAAATGGCTTTACCCATTTCTTGCGCCGTTCGTTGTGTGGAGGCTGCGACCGGACATTGTCCATGCGGTACTTGAGACGTTTGCGGGGGCGGCGCTGTGGGGATGCCGATGGCTTGTGCCGTCCACGAAGAGAGTCATCACACTCCAGACGACCAACCGTTCATTCCTCAAGTGTTCCATTATCCGCTCCGCGCACAGGGTGACCGCGATCAGCTCCGTTCTCGTGGCGACCGCGAAGCGCTGCGGCAGGGATGCCGTTCTCATTCCCAATGGCGTCGATGACGGGGCACTGCGGGAGGCGTGCGCACGGCACCAGAAAGTTCCCGGTCGTATTCTCTTCGTCGGCCGGCTGGAGAAGATGAAGGGGGTGGATACGCTTCTCACCGCCTTCACCGAGGTGGTAGAGCAATTCCCACAGGCACATCTCAGAATTGTTGGTGATGGATCGCAGAAATCGTTGCTCGTTGCTCGTTGCTCGTTGCTCGTTCAACAGGGAAAGGTTGTTTTTGTCGGTTATGTTCCGCAACCGGAGCTCTACATGGAATTCGCCGAGGCGGAAATTTTCTGCGCGCTTCCGCGGAGTGAGGCGATGGGAAATGTCTTCCTCGAGGCGCAGGCGGCGGGGAGTGCCGTCATCGGGACGCGCGTGGGCGGGGTTCCGGAGATCGTTCTTCATGGGAAGACAGGGATTCTTGTTCCTCCCGATGATCCGGAAGCGGCGATGACAACGCTCGCGCTCCTCCTCAAAGATCAGGAGTTGCGGGGGAAACTTTCCTCCGCGGCCGTGGAACATGCCCGGCAGTATGACTGGTTGGGAATTGCGGAGAAGTACGCGGGGATTTACGAGGCGCTTGTGCTGCTCAGCTGCGCTCTCGGACGAGAGAAGCGGCCGTGAAGAGACTTTCGAAGGTTCCCGCGTCGATCCACTCTTCCTTAAGAATGGATGCGGTGAGTTCGTCGTGATCGAGGTACCACCGACTGACGTCTGTAATTTCGAGTTCGCCACGCGCCGATGGTTTCAAGTGTCGTATGACATCGAAACATCGGCTGTCGTAGAGGTAGCAGCCGGTGATGGCAAGATGCGAGCGAGGATGCTGGGGTTTTTCTTCGATGGATTCGATACGGACATGAGAGGTGTCACCCTGAGCTCGTCGAAGGGTCGCGATGCCGAAGCGCTCGGGGTCGGAAACTTCCTTGAGGAAAATATGGCCGCCTTTCGTGAATGACCGGATGGCGGGGGTGAGGTCGTCGAAATGCACGTTGTCACCGAGAATGGCACAGATGTTGTCATCTTGAGCGAAGTCTTTGGCGAGGTCGAGGGCCTGGGCGATTCCTCCGGGCCGCTCCTGGACACGATACGCAAATTCGCAGCCGAAGCGCTCGCCGGATCCGAGGAAGGACGTCATCTGGTCGATGTGCTCGGTTCCGGTGACGATGGCAACATGGTGGATGCCGGCATCGAGGAGTTTTTGGAGGGGGTAGAGAATGAGCGGCTTGTCGTAGACCGGGAGCAGGCTCTTATTCGTAATATCCGTCAAAGGTTTGAGCCGGGAACCGGTTCCGCCGCAGATGAGCACACCGCGCATACGCAGGTTGTAGGGTATAGGTTCTCGGTTGTAGGTGGAAGGCTTTTTCTTTGGTTTTTGCTATGCTGGAGCCATGAATGTGCTTGTCACGGGCGGTGCCGGGTTTATAGGGTCGCACTTTGTGCTGCGGCACAAGGAACGATTTCCCGACGATTTTTTGGTCGTCCTCGACAAACTGACCTATGCAGGAAAGAAGGAGTATTTGCAGCCGGTGCTCGACCGGATCCGGTTTGTCCAGGCGGATATCACCGATACCCTCCTCGTCGCCGATCTTGTGACGCAGTACGGCGTCGATACCATCGTGAATTTTGCGGCGGAGACGCACGTGGACCGGAGTATCGCCAATGCCGTCCCATTCATTCACACGAATATCCTCGGCGTACAGTCCCTCATCGAAGTTTGCAGGAAACTTCCGCACATTCTCCTTCTCCATGTTTCGACGGATGAAGTGTACGGCGATCTCCTGGATGGCGATCCCCCGTGTACCGTTGATTCCGTTCTCCGGCCAAGCTCGCCGTATGCCGCGACGAAGGCGGCGGGAGATCTCCTGCTTCTTTCTGCCGTGCGCACATTCGGTATCCGCGCGCGCATCACGCGATGCACGAATAACTACGGCCCACACCAGGCCGATGAGAAATTTCTGCCGACAGTCATCCGACGCGCTTTGAGGGATGAGAAGATTCCCGTCTACGGGGAAGGGAAGAACACACGAGACTGGCTCTATGTGACAGATCACACCGATGCCATCGAGCTCGTTCTGGAGCAGGGGAAGGATAGTCACATCTACCTCATCAGCGCGGACGAGGAGCGACGGAATATCGATACTGCGATGGCGGTTCTCGATGTCTTGGAGAAGCCTCACTCCCTCATCGAGTTCGTCAAAGACCGCCCTGGCCACGATTGGCGCTACGCACTCGATAGCTCCTCCATGCGCTCCCTCGGTTGGGAACCAAAAGTCTCATTCACAGGGGGGCTCCAGAAGACAGTGGAGTGGTACCGACGTACAGGAGGAAGATCCCCTCTCCCCGCCATTCGGCCCCGAGCTCATGGCCGAGGGGCGGGAGAGGGTTAGGGTGAGGGGCTTTTGTTTCTTGTATATGAAAATCGTTCTAGCAACAGGCATCTATCCTCCTGAAATTGGCGGCCCGGCGACGTACGTGCGAGAATTGGCGAGGGAATGTGTGAAGAGGGGGATTCAGGTCGTAGTGGTGACGTACGGGCAAGAGGAAACCGAGGCAACCGAAGAAACCGACGAATCCGAGGATTTTCACGTTGTGCGCGTACGGAAGTGTGGGGGGCCGTTACTGCGCTGGTGGAAATATGCGCGGGCGCTCAAAAAACATGCTGCGGACGCGGATGTGGTGCTTGCGTTCTCGCTCGTGAGCGTCGGGGTGCCGTTATGGTTGGCGGAGCTGAGGAAGCCAAAGAAGATGCTGCGATTGGGTGGGGATTTTCTGTGGGAGAGGTATACGGATTGTGGAGGGGGGAGAGGTTTGCGTGAGTTTCATGAAGCTTTCATGTGTCAGCTTTCAGTTTTCAGGTGGTGTATGGGATGGTTACTGCGGCAGTTTGATCATCTTGTATTTTCCACGAGATTCCAGGAAGAGGTGTACGAGAAGTACTATCGACAGTTGCCGTCACATTCTGTGGTCGAGAATGCCCTACCCCCTACCCCCTACCCTCTACCCCCTCGTGCGAAGCACGCGCCATTCCGTCTCCTTTTCCTCGGTCGCTTCGTCGCATTCAAAAATATTTCTGCACTCCTCCGCGCAATGACGGAGTTGCCCGGGGTCACGCTCACGCTCGTGGGGGAGGGGCCGCTCCTCCACCTTCTCGAGGGGAACATGCGTGGCCTTCACATCCAAGACCGTGTGACATTTCATCCGAAGGCAACTCCAGCGGAGCGCGATGCATATTTTATGGAGTACGATCTTCTTGTCATTCCCTCTGTCACGGAGATCAGCCCGAATGTCGCTTTGGAGGCGCGGGCTGCGGGGCTGCCGGTTCTCCTCACGGAGGAGAATGGACTGAGCGAAGGATTGCGACGTGGCATGATTGTGCGAACGCTCCGAAAACCGGAGCAGATTCGGGATACTGTCCGGGAAGTGGTGGTGACCTATGAACACGTGGTCGCAGAGGCGGCGAAGTTGCCGACGGAACGGCCGTGGGGAACGGTTTGTGAGGAGTATCTACAACTTTTTGACCGTGTGCTTCGCCCCTCACCCTGCCCTCTCCCGCGGGGAGAGGGAATTTCCCTCCTATG
>CAZWCH010000019.1:0-12392 GCA_964632925.1 uncultured Candidatus Peribacteria bacterium | reverse complement strand
GATCGTCTGGATGCGGGCGGAGCCATCGACGTGCGTTACAGCGGGAATCCTCTCTCGCTTGTCGGGATGAACATCTGCAACGAGGAGCATGTATGGGCTTTCCAAGCCCCCCTTCGCTGAAGTTACGGGGGGTAAATCGAACCATTCAGAAACATGCTCTTCGAGGACCGTCGGCGCGAATGGACGGAAGGATTCCCGAAACTTGATTTTGAGATTTACCTTCTGCCAATTTTCCTTGTTCCTCGCATCCGCGATGATCGAACGATTGCCGAGGGATCGGGGGCCGAATTCCATGCGTCCCTGGAACCAGCCGATCACTGCCGTGGATTTGGCATCCCCCTCTCCCTTACCCTCCTCCCTGGGGGGAGGGAATTCGTTAGCGAGAATTCCTGCGACACGTTCGATGAGTTCTGCATCCGAAAGAACGTTGTATGGGATGTTTTGCTCTTTGAGGAGCGTTTCGATTTCGGTGTTTGCGTATTCATTGCCGAGAAATACATGTTCCATTTTCGGGATTCGTTCTCCTTTGAATTCCTTGTGCCATATCAGGAGCGCTGCGCCGATGGCCCCACCCGCATCCCCCGCTGCCGGTTGGATGAAAATATCTTTGAAAAGGCCGGATTTGAGTATTTTTCCATTTGTTACGCAATTGAGAGCTACGCCGCCGGCAAGGCAGAGGTGATCGGACGGATGGAGCTTCTTTGCGTGTTTCACGAGTTGGAGCATCCCTTCGTTCGTGAGTTCCTGGAGGGAGCGGGCGACGTCCTTGTGGAATTGCGTGAGAGGGGATTCCGGTTTCCGTGTCGGTTCCCCGAAGAGTTCCTCTATCTTCTTGCCGGTCATCGTGAGTCCGTATTCGTATGTAAAATATTCCATATTGAGGGCGAAACTCCCATCGTCTTTTACATCAATGAGGCGGTGCATTTGATCTATGCACCGAGGCTCTCCGTATGGGGCGAGACCCATTACCTTGTATTCGGCACTGTTCACCTTGAAGCCGAGGTAGTAGGTGATGGCGGAGTAGAGGAGGCCGAGCGAATGGGGGAAGCGGATTTCCTCCGTGAGGCGGAGCTCCGTTCCTTTTCCATACCCGATGGTCGTTGTTGCCCATTCGCCGACCCCGTCGACGGTGACGACGGTTGCAGAGGGAAAGCCGGAACAGAAGTACGCAGAGGCCGCGTGGGATTCGTGGTGTTCGGTGAAGAAGAGCGGCCCCTTGTACTGTAGTTCTTTGCGGATGATGTGGGGAATCCAGAGCTTCTTCGTCATCCACTCCTGCATCGCGCGGTGGTAGGAGAGGAGACCTCTCGGCCAGACATTGAAGTATGTCCGGAGGATGCGTTCGAATTTGAGGAGCGGCTTCTCGTAGAAGACGATTGCCGAGAGATCCTGCGGCGTGATCCCCGCAAATTTCAGGGCGTGATCGATCGCGTTTTTGGGAAATGCTTCGTCGTGCTTCTTCCGCGTGTAGCGCTCCTCCTGCGCTGCGAAGAGTATTTCCCCGTCCTTCAGGAGACATGCGGCGCTGTCGTGGTAGAAGCAGGAGACGCCGAGGATGTAAGTGGGAGAGGGCAGGATGGGTGGGCTAGAATTGGTACTTCAACCGTCCCTCAAACTCCTCCGGCGGTATCTGCCAGTAGGTTGTTTTCGGCGGCGTTTTCCTTATGCGGTGAATGATGGTGAGAATTACGGCGTAGGAACCGAAACCTGCGATCCAGAGGAGCGTCAGGATGATCTTGCTCATGATCATGCCAAGCACGTGGCTGAAGGCCATCCAGCCTGCATAGAGCCAGGAGAGGGGAGGTGGGAGATGCATATTTAGAACACTGTGTAAATGAATGGGGCGAGGGGGGAGCCTTGGGCGAAGATGAGGATGAGGCCGAGGAGGACCGTGAGGAGGAGGATGGGCAACAGCCACCACTTCTTGCGGATGCGGAGGAAGAGCCAGAGGTCGCGGAAGAGGGAAAGCTTGGACATAGGACAGGAGCAGTTGCTATACGAGAGTATAGATGAAGGGTGCGAGGGGGGAGGTCTGCGCGAAGACGAGGAGGAGGCCGAAGAGGACGATGACGAAGAGGATGGGCAACAGCCACCACTTCTTGCGGATGCGGAGGAACATCCAGAGTTCGTGGATGATCGAGAGCTTGGTCATGGGCGGGAGTATACGGGTGGTTGTGGAGCCTGTCTCGCGCGCGCCACGCAATATGCGGACGTCCCGCATGGCAGCGGCGAAATTCTGGACACATAATTTTCCGCCGATCCCAGCCACTTCAGGAGAGTGTTGACGACCGGAACGACGCGCAACTCCGCCGCTTCGATCGCCTTTCCATCCTGCTTGCGGAGTGCTGCCAATGCCTTGCGAAAGAGAACCGCCGGCGGGTAGAGGTAGGAGAATGCGTAATTGCTGCGTAACACCTGGAAGCCTGCCCGGTGGACTACTTTCTCGAGCTCCCGGCGGGTGTAGCGTTTGCGGTGGCCGAGGAACACGTCGCGGTCGCTCCAGAGCAGCATGCTTGCCGGGACGGTGGCGATGACGATGCCGTCTTTGGCGAGAATCGACCGCACGCTCCTTAGCACCTGTTCCGGCTCGTCGCAGTGCTCCAGAACGTCCGCCAGGATGGCCACGTCGAATGGTTCCGATGCGGGCAGGCGTTCCAAGTGGAGAATGTCCTTCAATATCAGGGTCGTGTCCGGCACGCGCCGGTGGCAATGCAGAAGAGCCTGCTGATATCCGTCGACGCCGGTGAGAGAAGTGTCGGGGAAGGCGTTTGTGAGCTGATGGAGGAGACCGCCGTTGCCGCAGCCTATGTCGATGATTCTTCTCGGCGTCCTTTGAGCATATCGCCGGATGAGAGAAATGATGAGTCTGCGCTTCACCACTGACCAGAAATGCCGGTCTTCCGTCGCATCGAGCGCATCGAGAGAATCGAGAGAGAAGTGAATGCCATTGATATTGGCCGCCATGTCAATGATGATACTGGCGGAGTGGCGCAGAACCAAGCAGCGTCGGCGGAGAATATGTCGCACGCGGTCGTGGTGGTTGTACCGTGCTTCAACGAAGAGCGGCGGCTGGACACCGCCCCGTTCATTGCTTTTGCCGCGCGGTTTCCCCGCCTTCGCTTCCTCTTCGTCGACGACGGAAGCACGGATGGAACCCCCGCAAGGTTGCAGAGCATGTGTCGTGAGAACGCCGATGCATTCTCCGTTCTCGCTCTTCCGCGGAACCAAGGGAAGGCCGAAGCGGTGCGTCATGGTCTTCTGCACGCTCTTCAGTTCCAACCGGCGTACGTTGCTTTTTGGGATGCCGATCTCGCAACGCCGCTTGAGGAATTGCGAGCGCTCTTGCGCGTGGCGGAGAATCATCCCAAAGCGCACATGATCGTCGGTTCGCGGGTGCGGCTCCTCGGCCGGTCCATCGAAAGGAGCACGGTGCGCCACTACGTCGGACGGGTGTTCGCCACGGCAACGAGCTTGATCCTTGGGCTTTCTATCTACGATACCCAATGTGGTGCGAAGCTTCTGCGCGTCACGCTGGAGCTGCCTGCCATCCTCAGCCACCCCTTCCTCAGTCGGTGGCTTTTTGACGTGGAGCTCTTCGCACGCATGATCGAGCAAGCCTCTCGGGATCATGCGGATATTCAGATGCGTATCATCGAGTATCCACTGCAGACCTGGCGGGAACGGGGAAAAACAAAATTGCGTTTTTTGGATGTTTTCCGCATTCCTTGGGATCTCCTGCGGATTGCCTGCCTGATTCGGAAGAGGCGCGAGAAATATTCAACGCCAGATGCCCAGGTTGCCGCGCACAGCGATTGACCAGGAATCCTGGAGAAGATTCATCAGGGCGAATGAGAGCGTCACCGTGTGTTCGCCTGCCGGGAGCGGCACGGCAGCGAATGTGCTCATCGCGAGTCCCACCTTCGCTCCCGCTTCGGTGGGCAGGCCCGGTTCGATTGTTGTGCCGTCGACCTGCATCCTCCAGCCGGGGAGGTAATTTTGCGAGAGCACGAACCATTGCGGGGCGGGAGATACTGTCTGTACTTCCAAGAACGTCGGCCTCTGCCGTGTGATTGTGATGGTTCCGTTCGCCGTGAATGACTTTTCCCCAACACATTCCGAGCATTCGATCAGCGTTTGCTCCGCGTTCCACGTTCGATTTTTTAGCATGCGATACGCCTCCTCCGCATCCGGTTCCATGAATGCCACGCGCTTTGCAAAGTATGCGAATGGACGAGCGGAGGGGTTGCCGTACACGGAGACGGGAATGCGGCCGTCCGTCACCTCCTCCGTGAATTCCTTCGCGAAGCCGACGGCTTCGAGCGGCCAGCCGCTGATGACGTGGCGGACATTCAGGATATCGAGGATGTACCGCCGTTTACGGAGTTCCTCCATTTTCTGCCCGATGTTCAGCGGCTGCATCGCGAGCGTTTCTTCCGGCGCGACGCTGGGCCTATCCGCGCCGACGAGAGCCAGGAGCCGTCCCATGCGCTTGCTCCCGAGGCGATCGTAGTAATCGGCGCTGGGTGACATCCGGAGGAGTGTCATGTTCGCGGGGAGATAGGAGAGCTCTGCGCGCCGGATTTCCCGCAAAGAGGCCTTATATGTGCCCGTTTGTAGCGAGGAGCGCATGGCGCTGCCCGGGAGAAAGGAAAGGGAAAGTCCGCCTTCCCGCTCGAGGAATTGCTGCACGCCCGTCGGGGTCGCATAGATGGAGATGTTCTTGCCGGCTCGGAGCTGCGCGGGGAAGATCACTACCAGCAGCGAGAGCGCCGCGAATGCCGCGAGCGCCGCCTGCCTTTGTGCGACCGCGAAGAGGTTCCACGTTCTCGGGTGGAGCATAATGCTTGCGAAGATCAGTGATATGGATGGCAGGAGGAGCGACGCGTTCCGGAGGCCGTAATTCTTCGCGATGACGGACGCGATGTAGCCCGTTTCGAACGATCCGGCGTGCGGCTGGATCGTTGCAACAACGGATGTCACGATGTTCCCCAGACTTGGGAATAGTTCCAACAGCAGCGGCAGCAACAGAGCCGTTGTTCCGGTTCCTATCGCAAGGAGGCCGATGCCGCAGAAAATCCATGCGATGGTTTTTCTACCCCGTGCAAGCTTGTTCTGTACGAGCGCGTCGAATCCCATGCCTGCAAGAGCGGCCATTGCGAAGGCGCCGAGGAGCGGCCATCGCGTCGGCGAGCGAAGAAAATTAAACGGAGGTATGTGATAGAGAAGTGCGTAGAGCGGCGAGTTACGAACCGCAAGCATGAGCGTGATGACGTAGACTAAAAGCAGGAAACGCACGTGTTTCTCACGCCAGTGATGGGCGATTCCGACGAAGATGCATGCGAGAATGATCGGCCCGACATACGGTGAAAAGTCGGCGCCGCCGCGGATGGGAAAGGGGAAGTGCGGGAAGAGGTACAGGAGGGGATAGCGGGGTCCGATGCCGCGATCCATCACGTACGCGAGGGGCATTTCCGTCCGGAACGACAGGAGCCCGTAGGCCAGCGTGGGGAGGATGCGCGCGAGGCCCGTCATCGTTCCGAGTGCCACCATTCCGCCGAATGCGAGCACGATTGCCTGTGCCCTGTTTCTGTTCCTCGCCGCGTGCGTGAGGCAGTAGAGCCCCGCTCCCGTGAGGAGCAGGAGCGCGAAGTGGAAATGGAGCGTGTACCACGCGACGGCGATGACGACGGCTCCGCCCGGCAGGGCCGCCCAGTGGTTTTTCGCGGCATGCCGCACGGAGAGGAGGAGGAGGGGAAAAAGGGGAAGGAGGCCCGTGATTGTGACGTCGAAGAACCAGGAACGCATGGCGACGGCGTACGCGAGACCCGCAACGAAGCTGCCGGCGGTCGAAATGCCCTCCCGCTGCATGAGAATCGAAAAGAAGAACGCGCCGAGGAGCGGATAGAGAAAAATGGTCCAGTTCAGCGCGGCGACGTATGTTCCGAAGAGCGTGAAGACGCCGAGAATGGGGTGGAGGGGGTACGCCTGTCCCAGGAAGGTCGGGAATCCGTGAAAATTAAGATCATTCCAGAGGATATCCCATGAGAATGCCCGCTCGGCGAAAAGCCGCATGACCGGGTAATGGAAGAGGGCGGCGTCCGCATCGCCGCCGAGGAGGCGCGTGCCGCCGAGGAACGGGGCGAAGAGGATTGTGAAGAAGAGGAGGTGCAGAAGGAACAGATACTGCACATTTCTCGTACGTAGAAAAATTGCGTGACACATGGTATATGAATAAGCTACGCATACTCTTCTGTATGGCAAGCCTATCTCCTGTTCTGCAGGCAAACGGCACGATCCGTGAATCGATGCTGTACACGGCGGGACCGTCTGTTTCACAGAAAGAAATCGATTATGTGACGGATTCCGTGCGCAATGGCAGCGGCGCGAGTACCTGGGCATATGTCTTTCTCTTACAAGAGAAGATGCAACGTCTCACTGGCGTTAAGTTCGCCAAGGCCACGTCAAGCTGCTCGGGTGCCCTCCATCTGATCGGCTGGGGGCTCGGCATCGGATCCGGTGATGAAGTCATTGTTCCCGATATGACATGGATCGCGTCAACGGCGTTTGCCGTGCAACTCGGTGCTAATCCAGTCTATGTTGATATCGAGGAGGACACATGGTGTGTCAGTGCGCGCGCTATTGAACGTGCCATTACCCCTAAAACAAAAGCCATTGTTGTTGTCGATATGTATGGCCATCCGGCCGACATGGATGCGATATTGGAGATAGCAAAAAGCCGCAACATCGCGGTCATCGAAGACGCCGCGCCGGCGATTGGGTCAATGTATAAAGGGAAACCGTGCGGGAGTTTTGGCAGAGCGGGGGCCTTCAGCTATCACGGAGCGAAAGCTGTTGCTGCAGGAGAAGGAGGCATGATCTGCAGCGATGATGCATTGCTTATGGAGCGAATCGGGCGCATTGCCGAACATGGAAGGGTGCCGGGAAAACATCTCTACTCCGACAGGTGGGGATGTAAGTACAACATGACTAATCTTCAGGCCGCAATGGTCTGTGCGCAGATCGATCGTCTGGAAGAACTCCTTGCGAAGAAGCGCCGGAATTTCGCGTGGTACATGGAAGAGCTCGGAAACGTGGAGGGGCTACAGTGGAATACGGAACGTCCGGACTGTCGCGCAAATTTCTCCACCGTAGCGGTTGTGCTGAAGCGGAATTTCGGGATCGGGCGCGATCGCGTGATCGAAGAACTGAAAGCGGCGAACATCGATTCCCGTCCGTTCTTCTATCCGACGAGTTCACTTCCGATGGTGAATCAGAGTTTGTCGCAACGGAATCCCGTATCCTACTTCGTGGCGCAGAATGGCCTGAATCTGCCCAATCGGCATGACCTTACCCGGGAGGACGTCGCCTACGTCGCCCATCACTTCAAGCGCATTCTCGGCGTGTCATGAAAATTTTCCTGATGGCAAATCATTGGGTTGGGTTGGAAGTGGCGAAGTACTTGAAAGAGCAAAAGGAAGACGAAATCGTCGGTCTCTGTTTACATCCTCCGGAGAAGCAAAAAATGGCGGAGGAGATCCGATCCGTCGTCGGTCTTTCCGACGATCGTGTCTTTCGTGCACCGGACTTGAACGATCATGCAAAGATTGCTCACATCAGGATGCTCGGTGCCGATATCGGCGTCTCATGCTTTTGGGCGTACATTCTCCGTCGATCATTTTTCTCTCTCTTTCCCGAGGGCTGTATGAACTTTCATCCCGGTTTTCTCCCTTTTAACCGCGGCGCCAGTCCGGAACTTTGGCCGTTTCTGGAGGGAACGCCGGCCGGCGTCACACTGCACTACATTGATGATGGCGTGGATACCGGCGACATCATCGCGCAGCGCATGGTTCCCGTCAGTCCTATAGACACCGGAGGAACACTGTATGACAGGACATTGCGGGAGATTACGGAGCTTTTTAAGGAAACATGGCCACGTATCCGCCTGGGGCAGATTCGTCCCATTCCGCAAGATCATGACAAGGCCACACTCCACTACCATCACGATCGTCCAAAGATAGAAAAACTCGATCTCGACGCTCCGACCACAGGACGTAAATTTCTCAATCTCTTACGGTCGCGCACGTTTCCTCCCTATCCGGGATGCTGGTTTGAGGAGGACGGGAAAAAAGTCCTCGTTTCTGTGGATCTACGCTACGGCGACGAATGTTTACCATGTACTGGCCGCCGAGAGGGCACCAGGAGAGCAAACGGTCGCACGGCAACAGTCGCTTCAGGTATGATGGAAAAAACGTCGTAAATCGCAACCCTTCCAGTCGCAACCCTGCATCCGAAATCAATCGACGCATGCGTCCGGGCGTGATCAGGTATGAATCGAAGTCGAAAGGTTCGTGGCGCACGATCCACCGGGTGAGAGGATTGAACGGATTGTGTTCGAAGAGCACCATGAGCCCGTCCGGGGCAAGGTGCTCGCCGAGAAGTTGTAATTCCGTGCGCTGTTTCTCCGGCAAAATATGATGGAACACGCCGGAGGCTACAATGAGATCATAGAGAGCATCGCGAGCGATCTCCGTGCAAAACGACGTCGCAGGCCCATATCGCCTCCGTGCAATATCGATGCTCTGCTTTGAAACATCCAAACCCGTCACGGTGGCTTCAGGGTACGCTTGCGTCAGCATGGCCGTTAACCGTCCGCGTCCACACCCGAAGTCGAGAATGGTCCGCGGCCGCAGATTGCCATGATATCGGCGGAGGAGCAGGAGGCGATACTCGTAGAAAAATTGACTATCCCCGCCTACCATCTTCAGGTTGCGGTCGTGCATTTTCTCATAATTTTCCTCCGAGGCGCCCTCGAAATCGAAGTCGTGAACAGACATGGCGCAATCAGGGTACGCTACACTGGATTCGATGGGAACTTTTCTCGCATCCCTCCGTCGTTCGGCGCACGATGAGCCTCTGACGATCCAGGCGCTCCTCTTCTTCCTTGGGGCATGCATCGGGCTGCTTCTTCTGACGTTCTATGCGCGCCATCCGTTTTTGCTTGGAGGAAACATCCTCCTCGGTCCCGAGGCGTTCATGCCGTTCTTCCGCGCTTTCGTCCATCCGGAACCGCTCGAAAGCCATCTTTACCATTTCGGATTTATTGCGACGATCGCTGCGGCGCTCTTCGCATGGGGGGCGGGGATGACGTTCCTCGGGCGATATCGCGGGGGGCAGCGGCGATTGATCCGCATTCTTGCGGGGATGACGGTCCTGTTCTTCTGCGCGCTCATCGCTTCTCTCCTGCCGATGATCAACGCCGTAACCGTGCGGGAACTTCTGCGGCATACCGCGAACGGCGTGCATCCGCTCATATTCATCGGTGCTCTTGCAGCAACGGCTGTATGGATTTTCCACGATGGATGGAGGCTGCGTTCGCGCGCACTGCTCGTGCTCGAGTGCATCGGCATTCTCGTCCTTGTTACATGTATTCTCTTTGATCCGCAGTACGCTAGTCCGATGTCTCTTGCAGGTGGAGCCGGGTACCACGTCTGGTTTTTCCTCGCTCCGGTTCATGATGTTCTGCAGGGCAAGCACTTGCTTGTGGATACGAGCTCGCAGTACGGAGTGCTCTTGATCCAAGCGCTGGCCTCGCTCTTCCGTATCGGCGTGCCGTTCTCCTTTCCGCACTTCACGCTGATGCTCATGGTTTTGTCCATTGTATACCACTTTTTCTTCTACCTGATCCTCCGCGCAACCCTCCGCGATCGCTCCCTTGCGTTCCTAGGGATCCTTCTCATTCTGAGCATGGGATTCCTCCGGCATGCGGCATTCAACTTTCCCGGAGAACCGTACATTCATCCGAGCGCGCTCAAGTTGCGATTCCTCTTTGACCTGCCTGTTTTCGCTCTCCTGGCGTGGCACGTCCATCGAAGGTATTGGCTTGTTCTGCCTGTCGCAGCGTTCCTGTCCGCTGTTTCCCTTCTTTGGAACAGCGAAACAGGGCTCTCACTCTGCATTGCGTATCTGGCCTATGTGGGCATTGATGCGCTGCAGACGCCGCGATGGAGAGTTGCTTTCCTGAGGATGTTGCTGCATTCCACGTTCCTTGTGGCGAGCATCGCGGCCGTTGGCGGTCTCTTTGTCTGGTGGACATTTTGGGCCAGCGGTTCTCTCCCCGATTTTTCATTGATCTCGATGTACATGCGTCTCTACTACTCCGGTTTCGGCGCCCTCCCGATGCCTGTTGTCGGCGCATGGTGCGTTCTCTTGTTCCTCTACGCCGTCGTCCTCCTGCAGGCCGCGCGTCGGGTCTTTCTCGGGGGGCGCGATCTGGAGACGGCGCTTCGAGTGGGATACGCGATCTACGGACTCATGATTTTTCACTACTATATCAGCCACAGTGCTTCCACCAATCTTTCGGCGGTGACCATGCCAGCGGTCGTTCTTGGTCTTTTGCTGTTCCGCGATCTACGTCCGGCATTGCGGCAAGCTCTCTTGGGACACGCCGCCGCGCGCATCGGCGCATTGCTCTCTCTCATCCTGATTCTCTTCGTCATTTCATTGGAACTGACCGCGGGGTATGCCTCGGCCCGCGATCTTCTCTTGAAGCGATGGATTTCGTCTTTGCCCGCCTCTCGTACCGGCGCGGAAACGGCGGATCCGCGATACCTTGGCTTTCCGCTTCCCGCCGAACGCTACATGCGCACTGCGGAGAACATTCGCGCGCTCGTTCCGGCTCCAGCCCGTCCGCCGATTCTCTCTCAGCAGGATTTCCTCCACTTCTGGGTTCTCGGTTCGACGAATGCTCTCGCTCTTCCGTACCAGTGCACGCTCCAACGCATGGAGGAAGCGCGCATGGTTGAGAGGCAGCTGGAGGAGCTCGCTCCCCGGTACGTGTTTCTGGATCCTCCCATGTCAGACATTCCTGAAGTGCCGCCCTGCGCGTTGTGCGAAGAATTGCGGCCGTTCGTCGAACAACGGTATGTATTTCGCAAGAATATCGGCATGCTGAATGTCTACGAGCGTCGCTTGCCTGCCGTGCCATGATTCCGCGCATGTTCCTCGTCGGCTTCCTCCTCGCGGTTCCTCTCTCCGTATCCGCCGCATTGCCGGTCGCTCTCTATCGCATCGGATCGCAGGTGATTGTGAGCGGGTCTGGGGACGCCCACGTCGTCGGTCGGTCGGTGCGCGCGGAGAATCTTCAGGGAGACCTGACGGCCGTCGGGCGCACAATCGCCGTCGACGGCTTCCTCGAAGGTGATCTTGCAACTCTCAGCAGGACGCTCGCGATCCGGGGGCGACTCGTGGATGACGCGCGCGTGGTCGCTGAACGGTTGGAGGTGACAGGGGATATCCGTGGCCACCTCCTTGCCGCAGCGAAGATTGTGGATATAGCGCCGATGGCGCAGATCGGCGATGTTTCCACTGTCATCGGACAGACGGTTGATCTTCGCGGTCGCTTCGAAAAATTGGTCTATGTCCTTGGCGACTCTGTGACGATCGCCGGAACGTATGACGACGACGTCGTCGTGATCGCGAGGAGCGTGCTCACCGTTCATCCGGGGACGATCGTCAGGGGAACGCTGCGATTTTCTGTGCGGCCGGGCGCCGCGGTCCAGATTCCGGAAACGGTGCCATCCCGGGGGAAACTCGTCTCGTCCGAAGAGTGGGCGCGGTTCTTTCTTCGTCTCCCGTTGCCGCGCATTCGCCTCTCGCCGTTCCTCTCGCTCTGGGTCATCGGCGCGCTCTTCATTCTCCTCTGTCCTCGTGCGGCATTGAGGCTCCAGGTGGCAATCCGTGCGGAACCTCTCTCGAACGCGGTCCGCGGCCTTCTCGGTTTTCTTGCCGTGGGGGCGCTGATTTTCCTGACATTCTTGCCATTCTTCCTCTTGTCGGTTCTTCTCATGCTCGCTCTTCTTCTCGCGCTTGTCGCAGCTCTCGGTCTTGGGCCGATTATTCCCGCAAGCATCGTGCCGGCGGAGGAGCGGCGGTCCCTCCTGATGCGCTACAGCGCGGCATTCTTCCTGTCCTTCCTCTGCGCGTCGCTTTTCCCGCTCATAGCGCTTCCGTTCTTCCTTTTCCTTTCCTGCTCCGTATGCGGGGCGGCGCTGCTCATTTTTTCCGGTGGTCGTTCTGGATCTCGCGGATGATGTAACGCGGTCGTTGTTTTATTTCTTCGAAGATGCGGCTGATGTACTCGGCGATTACGCTCAAGGAAAGCAATTGAATGCTCCCGAGGAAGAGCACGAGAACGAAGATGGTCGTGAGACCGCGTGGGACATTGGGATAATAGAAGAACGTGATGATGTAAAAAATCATCCCGACAAGAGAGAGAAGCATGATGAAGGCCGCAAGGTATGATACCCATTCCAGCGGCGCAAACGAAAAAGAACAGATGGCCTTCCTGGCCCACCGCGTGTTGCGGAACACGCTGTTGGTCGAGCGGCCGGCGT
>CAZWCH010000018.1:3643-12641 GCA_964632925.1 uncultured Candidatus Peribacteria bacterium | reverse complement strand
TGCAGGAGTTGCAATTCTTCAGGCGATGGCGCGTTGTACACAGGAACCATGGATCATAGTGTAGAGGGCGTCCCGGAGGGAAGCACCAGGAACACGGCCGATGAGATCCGCAAGGAACCCTTCGATGCAGAGATGCCGGGCTTTTTCTGGAGCAATGCCGCGCGATCCCATATAAAAAAGATCATCCGCGGACACCTTCGTCACCGTCGCGCTGTGACACGCCTTCACATCGTTCGTCTTGATCTCGAGCGCCGGAACAGCATCGACCTTTGCCGAAGCATCCAGTATTAGTATGTGCTGTGTGAGGTGGGTACTCGTTCCATCACCGTCCCCTCCGATAACGATCGCTCCGTGACACCCGACGCGCGCGCGGCCGCAGGCGACGCCCTTCATGGTGACTTCTCCTTTTCCATGGGGGGCATGGAAGATATTTTTGACATGGAGACTGTATTGCTGCTCTGCGCGCGCAAGGAAGAGCCAATCGACGGTGCTCTCCCCCCCTTTGCCCGTCACTTCCGATGTCAGTTCATGTTGGACATTCATTCCCCCGAAGACGGCGTTCCACCAATGAATGCTCCCCCCCGCTTCCACCGCCCCATGCTGTACGAAGCGCACAGATGCGGAAAACTCCGGAGGGATGATGCTCACGACCGTCATCGTGGCGTGCGGTGCCACAGAAACGGAGAGCGTCCTCGTGCGTTTCCCGGCGGACCCGGTTGCCATGTCCACAATACATAGATGCGAGCCTTCCTCTGCCCGGAGCGTATTGCTGTCCACGAGACGTAGCCTGGACACGTGTTGTCCGGGGGTGCTGATCATTGTCATAGATAACATAATGACGTATAATACTAAAGATGCTTCGCAAGAAGAGAGAAAAGCGGGAAAGCATAGAGTATCTGCCGCTCTTCGAAGAGCCAACGGATCGGGATCTTTTCCGGCGTCTCGTTGTCCTCGGCATCCTCAATGAAGAAAAAGAGCGTAAGGATTGGTTCTCCGACGTTCCGCGGGGAGAGGACGGCGTGAAAATCATCAGTTTTGAAGAATTCATCGCATCCAACCGTGCGTGGTACCTCTGGCTCCTTTCTCTTCATAACGATGGACACTCCCCGGAAGAAATCCGGCAAAGAAGCGCGGAGAGGGCAAGGGAGAATATTCGGAGCCTGCGCGAGCGTCTTCGACGCAAGGCGTCACTCTCGTAGGGCGCTCTTTCCCTCGCGTTCACGGAGAACCTGCAACTGAATCCAGCGCCAATAGTCCTGCTGGTTTTGGGGGATCACCGCGGGGTACGGAGGAGTTTTCTGCTCTCTATCCGTCTCGCGGAGGAAATCCTGCTGGCTCGAAACGGCCGGCTGTTCCTGCATGTCTGCCATAGGCAAGAGGGGAAAAACGGCAATGGTCTAGCAATATTTCCCATGCAGATCAAGGGGCAAGAGGGGAAGTATCCTTGACCTGTCATCCAACGGAGCCTTCCATTTCAAGCTCGATCAAACGATTCATTTCCACGGCGTATTCCAATGGAAGATTCCGGATGATGGGTTCGATGAAACCATTCACGATCATCGCGAGGGCTTCTTCCTTTGGAATGCCGCGGGAGGTGAGGTAGAAGACATCGTCTTCGGAAAGTTTTCCCACACTCGCTTCGTGGGCAATCGTGACATCGTCATGGCGAATCTGGATATCGGGAATGGTGTCGGTCCTGCTTTCGCCATCGAGGAGGAGTGCGTCGCACTGAACGTTCGCCGTGCAGCCATGCGCGGACGGGGCAACTTTCAACGTCCCGCGATAGACCGTGGTTCCCCCGTTCTTACTGATCGACTTATTGACGACTTTGCTGCTCGTGTGCGGTGCGAGATGCAGGACTTTTGCTCCTGTATCCTGCCACTGGCCGTTATTCGCGAAGGCGATGGCGAGGTGGTCGCACCGCGCCCCCTCCCCCGCGAGCACCGAGCAGGGGTAGAGCATTGTGCAGCCGCTCCCCATATTCCCGCCCACCCATTCGATCGTGCCGTCCTTCTCCACAATTGCGCGCTTCGTATTCAGGTTGTAGGTATCCCTGCTCCAGTTCTCGACGCTCGAATAGCGTACCTTCGCTCCGGGTTTTACGAAGATCTCAACGCAACCTACATGTAATGATTGGGAACCGTACTTTGGTGCAGAGCAGCCCTCGATGTAGTGCACGTAGGCTCCCTCTTCCACGATGATGAGCGTGTGTTCGAACTGTCCCATGTTCTTCGCGTTCATGCGAAAATAGGCCTGGAGTGGGTCGTGCACTTTCACATTCTTCGGCACGTACAAAAATGTCCCGCCGCTCCAGACAGCCCCATGCAACGCTGCGAATTTGTGATCGGAAGAGGGAACGCACTTCATGAAGTTCGCTCTGACAAGTTCCGGATACTCCTGCACCGCATCATCCATATCGAGAAAGATCACCCCGATTGCCTCCCACTCCTTTTTCAGTTTGTGATAAATAACTTCTGATTCGTACTGCGCGCCGACCCCCGCAAGGACTTTTTTCTCGGCCTCGGGAATCCCGAGCCTGTCGTAAACCTTGCGGATCTCCTCCGGAACTTTGCCCCAATCATCGTGGGTGTCACCTTGGGCGTCGTCGAAGGGCCGGGCATAGTAGATGATGCCATCGAGATCGAGGCGCGAGAGATCGGCGCCCCATGTTGGCATGTCCTTCTCACGGAAAATTCTCAGGCTCTCAAGCCGGTGATCGAGCATCCAATGCGGTTCTTTCTTGTCCGCGGAAATCCTCCGCACCACCTCCTCGCGAATGCCCTTCTTCGCCAATTCCGCATACGGTGCGGGATTCGGGGTATCGAAGACCCCCCGATCAAGTCTTGAAAAAATGGCTGCCTCTTGCGGAGACATTGGACATAGTGTAGCATTCCAATCTCGTATGGGACTTCGCATCTACGAACCACCGGAAGACGAGGGAGAACCACCAACATCCGCAGATCTCTCCATCAAACCTGTATTACGTATCTTTTCTGAAGAAGAGACGGAGGAACCAATAATTGTCCGGTACGTCGCCCAGCAAAGAAATTCTTACCACCGTCCCCTCTACGTTTCGCCGTGGGATCCTGCGGATACGCTGTAGAGCCCGCTGCACGCCCATCTCCCTAACCCTCTCCCGCGGGGAGAGGAGATTTTCCTACCGTAACTCGTACGTCAGCGTCACCTGGATATTCACCTCCTGCTCTCCTGCAGGAAGCGGCAGATCGGGAACCCCTCCACCCATCCCTGCTTTTTCTGTACGCATCATCATCATTGGCTGCACCCAGCCACCGCCCCCTTCACTGAATCCCTTCAACTTTCCCAGACGTTTTCCGAGATTCGTCGCAAGGAGCTTCGCTTTCCCTTTTGCTTCAGTGATAGCTTCCTCTCGCGCTTGTGCGCGCTGCTGTTCCGGGTCATCAATCGTAAATTGGACATTTCCTGCCTGATTCGCCCCGGCATCCGTCGCAGCCGTGAGGACATCGTCGACCTTTGCGAGATCGCGCACTTTCACACGGAAACTCTGGTTCGCTTCAAATCCACGGAACACCTGTCCCTTCTCCGTCCAATCGTAGATCGGATTCAAGGAGAAGTGCTCCGTGCGAATATCCTTCTCCTCGACGCCGAGACCCTTCACGGCACGGAAGATGGCATCCATATCCTTGCGCAATTTCTCCATGGCAACCTTTGCCGTCGGCACCAGTCCCGTCTGTACACCGAAGGAAGCCTCTGCAATATCGGGAGGGGAAAACACGCGACCCTCCCCGGAAACATTGATCACCAACTTCTCCATGTCCCGCGTTTCGACAAATTTTCCTCCGATGTATCCCGCACCAAGGAGCACAACAATCGCCACCGGAAGCCACAACGGCGGACGGAGAAAAATGCGATGATCTTCCATGCTGGCCATTCTACATCTTATAACACCGGTGTCCATTTCTCGTACCCTTCCCTTTCCAATCGCTGCGCGAGGTCCGGTCCCCCGCTCTCGACGATCCTCCCGCCAATCATCACATGCACATGGTCAGGGTGGAGTTCCTGGAGAATGCGCGCGTAGTGCGTGACGAGGAGAACAGAAAAATGCGTGTCTCGCAGCTCTTGTAACCCTTCCGCCACCACGCGCAGCGCGTCGATGTCGAGGCCGGAATCGGTTTCATCGAGGAGTGCAAGTGCCGGACGCAGCACGCGAAGTTGGAGGATTTCGCATTTTTTTCTCTCCCCGCCGCTAAGTCCAACGTGCACCGGGCGATCGAGGAGGGCGGAGGGAAAATGCAGGCGCTCCGCTTCTTCCGCGAGAAGGCTCTGAAAGCTCAGGAGGGATCGCGGGCGCATGTTCCGCGCCGACATGTGTTGCTTGTATGCCGCATAGAGGAAACTGCGGAGAGGGACGCCGGCAAGCTCCCGCGGGTATTGGAATGCGAGGAAGAGTCCCATACGCGCCCGCGCATCGGGAGACATCGCGAGGAGATCTTGTCCTCGAAAGAGAACGCTCCCCCCCGTAACCGCAGAACGCGGGTGCCCCATGAGGGTATTTGCCAGCGTGGACTTCCCGGAACCGTTCGGCCCCATCACCGCATGAAGTTCCCCGGCGCCGATGGCGAGATCGATTCCATGGACAATTTCCTTTCCTTCAATGGCCACATGCAGATTCTTGATAAGGAGAAGCGGTTCCACCATACTCTCCGTACCATGTCACACGTCACGTTCCACTACAATGGACAGAAGAAAGTTGTTGAGGGAAAAGAGGGGGAAACATTGCTGAACATTGCCATCAATAATGCCATTCCTATGGAGCATGCCTGCGGAGGGAACGGCTTCTGCACGACATGCATGTGCAAGCTCAATGGCGGAGCGGAGCACCTTGCGCCGCGCAATGAGCGGGAGGAGAACATGGGCATCAACAAAGACCCCTACCGGCTCGGATGCCAGGCGCGCCTAAAGGGGGGGGGAGACGTCGAGGTGGAACTCATAGACTGATCTCACGCCTGTGCTAAGGACAGGAGCTTCTCTTTCACTTCTTCGTTGTAGGGCTCGAGCCGGTGAATGCGGCGGTACACCTCCTCCGCTTTTTCCGCTGCCCCTGTCCGCACGTAGCACCCGGCAAGGAGATGGAGAAGCTCGGAGTCCCGCGGGCAGGTCAGCGCCGCACGTTCCAAGTGCGGGATAGCATCCGCAAAACACTGGGCGGCTATGCAGGCTTTTCCAAGCGCCGTACAGCGCTCGGGATTCTTCGGATCTCTTTTGAGAGCTTCCTGATACGATAGGCAGGACTCTCTGTACTTCCCCTGACGATATTCTGCAAGTCCGAGAGCCGCATAGTATGCCGCGTCGTCACCGTCGTGGAGGAGTTCCCGGTACATTGCCTCTGCTTTTTGATCACGGTGCGTCAGGAGATACAGCTGGGCGAGCTGTTTCTGCACCTCCGGCGTGTGCGGCTGAATGGTGAGGGCCTGGATGAGGGTGCGTTCCGCCTCTTCCTCTTTCCCGCCAGCCCGCAGACGCTCCGCCGTTCGGAGGAGCGCGCGAACCTGCTGGAATGCAGTTGTGGAGACACGTGACCAGCACGGGGGTTTGCGGATTCGCGTTTCTTCCAAAATGTGCGCACCGCGCGCCTGGAGGGAGCGGAACTGTCCGCGCATGCTCCGAACGAAGCGTCGGATGACGCGCTGTCGCAGGAGGGCATGGCAGACGAACACCGCGCATATGCCTGCAAAAGAGCCGACGAGTACGAAAACGTAGATCACAATCAGGGGATGGCGAGAAAACCTAGCATGTCCCGAAAGGCCCCGCAAGGGCCTTTTGAGATACCCTTGGCCAAAATTCCCCAACAATGAGCAAGAGAGCACCGAGCGTGATGTGGATATCAGCGACATTGAAGAGGGGGAACGGCCAGAGCACGATAAAATCCGTCACGACGCCGTCGCGGAGGCGGTCCGCGATATTGGCAGCCCCCCCTCCGATGATGAGACCGACGCCGATACGACAGAGAGAATGAGGCGGCCACCGATGGGAGAACCACACCATCGCAATAAACGCAAAGCCGATGAGGGCGTTCTGAACGAGACGAGGGAACACCAAACCGAATGCAATGCCGGGATTGAGGGCGTAGTCCAAGCCGATCCACGAACCGAAGATCGGCAAGGGTGCGCGGAGGAAATTCTCCGCGAGAATTTTTGCAGCAACGCTCAGGAGAAAGCCGACACATGCAGCCACCCACCATGTGCGCACTCCTCAAGTATACTCCATGCCGTGCTGCGCCGGATGGACCTTCTTCTCGTTGGCATCACTGTGGGCCTGACCTTCTTTGGCTTGGCGATGATCGCGAGTGTCAGCGTGTTCGAGAGCCACCAGATCACGCAAAAACTAGCCGATCTCGGGCTTCGCGACGAGCCGGGTAATTCCTTCTACCTCCTCCGGAGCTTCTCGCATGCCGTTGTCGGGCTGGTGGCCATGGGCATCACGGCGCTCATTCCCTATCACCTGTGGAAGCGCACAGCGAAACTCTTCTTCCTCCTCACCATTCTCCTCATTCTTGCACTCTTCATCCCGGGTCTCGGGAATGACTACGGGACGGCGCGCAGTTGGCTCATCGTCGGCGGATTTTCTTTGCAGCCGTCGGAGTTGTTGAAGCTGAGTCTCATTTTTTATCTCTCCCTCTGGCTCCAGAAACGCGAGCAACTCATCGGCACGTTCCACGATGGCTTCCTCCCGTTTGCCTCCCTCCTGCTTCTCAGCACCATTCCCATTGCCCTTCAGCCAGACCTCGGGTCATTCCTCGTTCTCAGCGCCATCGCGAGCATTCTCTTCTTCATTGCCGGCGGCAATGTGCTCCACCTGCTCTTGGGAGGCGGGCTCGCGGGCGTCGTCGGTCTCCCGTTCATTCTTCAGGAGGAATATGTCCGCAACCGCTTCGAGACATTCCTCTTTCCGCATTCCCCAACCATAGGGGAAACGATCGGGTTTCAAATCCAGCAAGCCTTGATCGCTATCGGGAGCGGCGGCCTGTTCGGACTGGGGTACGGGAAGTCCATCCAGAAATTCGGGTATCTTCCCGAAGTGCAGGCAGACATGATCTTCTCCGCCATGGCGGAGGAATTGGGGTTTGTGCGGCTCCTCATTATTTTCGCCCTCTACGCTTTTTTTGTGTGGCGGGGCCTCCGCATCGCGTGCGGTGCGCCGGACCGCTTCGGCTTCCTCATCGCAACGGGCATCACGTCATGGCTCGCATCCCAAACGCTGCTCACTTTCTCCGTCTATCTCTCGCTCTTCCCGCTCACCGGACTCACCCTCCCCTTCATCAGCTACGGCGGGTCTTCCCTGGTAACGTCCCTCGCAGCCGTCGGCATCCTCCTCAATATTTCCACGCATTCCACGGAGGAGCAGGCTCCTCGCTCCCCGCGCCGGGCCGTCCTACCATAGGGCGGTGCCTTGTATTCTCGCCTGTGCTGGCGGTTCCATCGGCCACCTCGCCCCCCTCGTTGCCGTGTGCAGGGCAATCCGTTCCCGCGATCCCGCGGTCCGCATTGTCGTTGCCTGCGCAGCGCGGGAACGGGAGCAGGCATTCCTGCGGCGGGAGGGACTTGCCCCGGTCGTTCTCCCCTCACCGCGCTCACCTCTCGGATTCCTCCGTGCACTCCGGAGGAGCGTTGCCATTCTGCGGGAATACTCCCCTTGCGTCGTCTTTGGAAAGGGTGGTGACGTGAGCATTCCCCTCTGCATCGCCGCGTGGTGGAAAGGGATCACCGTCGTTCTTCATGAGTCGGATGCGGTCATGGGGCGGGCAAACCGCTTCCTGGCGCGCTTTGCGGATGCGGTGTGTCTGGGATTTCCAAAAGCCGGAAAGTTCGTTGTCACCGGGAATCCCATTCGCCCGGAAATACTCGCAGGGTCCCGCGTGGAGGGATTGCGCAGGACCGGTTTTTGCGGCCATAGGCCCATTCTCCTCGTCATCGGCGGAAGCCAGGGGGCGCAGGCCATCAATGTGGTTGTCCTCCGTCTCCTCCCGGAACTGACAAAACTCTGCGACATCATCCACATCACCGGCCCCGGCAAGCTTCCAACTCTCAACTCTCAACTCCCACCCCCCGGATATTGGTCCGCCGAATACGTCCACGACGTCCTTCCCCATCTCTATGCCATTGCGACGGTTGCCCTGAGTCGCGCCGGTGCTGGGGCGCTGAGCGAACTCGCGGCATGGCGCATTCCCACGATCGTCGTGCCGCTGGAAGGTCTGGCGCAGAATCACCAGCTGGCCAATGCCGACTTTTTTGCGCGGCGAAATGCTTGTCGGCTCGTTCGACAGGAGCGACTTATGGAAAGACTCATGCCGGAACTTCGGCAGATCATCGATCATCCCGCCCTGCGCGCGGAACTCGGTAGTAATGCCTTTTCGCTCCACGTGCCGGATGCTGCTGGACACATAGCAGAAATTATTTTAAAAAGTATTGCGTAATGTTGGAAGAGCCACTACCCTCCCCGAGACCCATGTATAAGTTCATCCTTCCTCTCCTTGCGCTGGTGCTGCTCCTCGGCTGCAGCAAAGCTCCGCAGTCCGATTCATCCTCCGTTCCCCCATTCGCAATGGAAGAAGAAGATATCGTCCTCCTCCAAGGAAAGCATACGGTAACCCTCGTGACGACGAAGGGGGACATCGTCCTTGAGCTCGATGCCGACATCGCTCCGAAGACCGTAACGAACTTCATTACGCTTGCGGAGCGTGGTTTCTACGACGGCCTGACGTTCCATCGGTTGATACCTGGTTTTATGATACAGGGGGGCGATCCGAAGGGGGACGGGACGGGAGGAGAGAGCATCTTCGGGGAAACGTTCGAGGATGAAATCAACGAGGTGAAGCTCGTCCGTGGAACGATTGCCATGGCCAACCGTGGTCCGAATACGAACGGAAGCCAATTCTTCATTGTCCATGCTGCCGCCACTTCCTGGCTCGATGGCCGCCACACTGCCTTTGGGAAAGTCACCGAGGGGCTGGATGTCCTCG
>CAZWCH010000018.1:0-3633 GCA_964632925.1 uncultured Candidatus Peribacteria bacterium | reverse complement strand
CCGTTACTTGCAGATATGTATTCGTCTGAAAGAAATCGCGCAACTCGGTGATGAGAGCGGGAAGCCGAGCGAGTCTGTGACGTTCACGGTGGAAGTGGCAGAATAGGTTTTCCATGCGCACGCGCTTCGCACCCTCTCCAACGGGCTCGCTCCACGTCGGAGGGTTGCGCACGGCCCTCTACGCGTGGCTCCTCGCCAGAAAATCGAGAGGAACGTTTCTCCTGCGCATCGAAGACACAGACCAGGAACGGTCCGTCCCCGGCACTGTCGAAAGCATAGTGCGATGTCTGGAGTGGGCGGGAATCGCTCCGGATGAGGGAGTGGCGCTCGATGGGGGTTGTGTTGTGCAGCGCGGCGGGAGCGGCCCGTACATTCAGTCCGAACGCAGAGAGCTCCACCAGGAACACGCGAAACTCCTCCTGGCCTCTGGTCACGCCTATCGCTGCTTTTGCAGCAAGGAGCGGTTGGAGAACATGCGGGAGATGCAGGAGGCGCGCAAGCAGGCGCCCATGTACGACCGTCGCTGCCTGGCCATAGCGCGGGAGGAAGCGGAACGTCGCGCGGAAGCCGGTGAGGGGCATGTTGTGCGCATGAGAGTCCCCGATGGCCCGGCGATCGTCACGGAGGATGCCATCCGCGGCACGCTCCGCTTCGAGCGGCACACGGTCGATGACCAAGTGCTTCTCAAGAGCGACGGGTTCCCAACGTATCACCTCGCCCATGTCGTCGATGATCATATGATGCGGATCGATTGCGTACTCCGGGGGGAGGAGTGGCTCAGCTCCCTCCCCAAGCACATCCTCCTCTTTCAGTTCTTCGGTTGGACGCCGCCGCAGTACGCCCACGTATCCCTCCTCCTCAACAGGGACCGGACGAAGCTGAGTAAGCGCCAGAATGCCGTTGCAGTCGAGGAATACATCGCAAAAGGCTATCTCCCGCAGGCATTTATGAATTTCCTCGCTCTCCTGGGGTGGAACCCCGGTACCAGTCGGGCTTCGCCCTCCGGTACAGGGCACGGTCCCGGTCATGAAAAAGAACTATTCTCCCTTGAGGAACTCATCGAAGCCTTCTCCCTCGATCGCGTCCAGAAGGCAGGCGCTATCTTCGATACGACCAAGCTCGACTGGCTCCAGGGGCAATGGATCCGCCGGCTCTCCTCCCAGGAATTCTTCGACTACATTCGTCCATCCATCGCGCAGCACCTGCCCGAAGCGCTGGCGGACCCCGCGCTCGCGCGAAAGCTTTCCCTCATCCAGCAGCGTATCGCCTTCGCGCACGAGTCGCCGGATATGCTTGTGTACTTTTACAGGACTCCCCCGGTGACTGCGGATCTCCTGATGAACGAGAAGCAGGGCGTCACCGGCGACAATCTGGCGCAATTCCTCCGCATCGCCGTCGATGTGCTGCAGAGCGTCGATGCCGGATCATGGACGGAGGATCATCTCCTCCGGGAATTCCGTTCCGCCGCCGCAGAGCATGCGGTGAAAATCGGTCAGCTTCTCTGGCCCGTCCGCGCGGCTCTCACGGGGCGCGCATACAGTCCGGGAGCCTTGGAAGTAGCCTGTGTTCTGGGAAAAGAAGAAGCGGTGCGGAGGCTGACGCGGGAAAGTTTTTTTTCCTGAGACGAAGAACCCGCGTTCATGTTTCGACGCCGAGCGTACGTTTGACGATGAAGCCGATGCCGAAATTGAGCAAGGCGACGCCGAGACTGATGCCGGCCATTTCCAGAAAGCGGCGTCGGAATGGCGTCCCCTTTGCAACAGCGATGTAGAATGTGAAGAGGAACACGATGATCACTGCGGTGACGAGCGTGACGCAGAGGGCGGTCAAAGCATGGTCAATGACGAAATAGGGCGAGATCAGCAGGATGACTGTAACCAGGTAGGCAATACCCGTCATAATGCCCGCCTGCAGGGGGCTCTTGCCGGCCTCTTCGCGGGTGGAGAGATACTCCGCCGCGGCCATGGAGAGGGCTGCCGCAATGCCGGTGATGAGGCCGACGACTGCGATGAGATCCGTAGAGCCGAGGGCGAGCGTCAGACCGGCGAGCGCGCCGGTCAGTTCGACGAGGGCATCATTCAGCCCCAGGACGAAAGAGCTGACGTACTGGAGGCCCGTCTCGTCGATCAGTTCCAGCAACGCGCGTTCATGCTGCTGCTCGTCTGCGATAATGGCGGACGCATGGGGGTCCGCGACGGCGAGCTCCCGGTAAAAGCCCTGCGCCAGTTTTTCGCCCTTCTCCATGAGACGCAGTGTGAAACTGAGGCCAAGCGCAGCCGCCAGGAACGCATAGAGCGCTATCCGCGCGCGCGACGGCGGGATCTCCTCGCCCAAGAGATTTGTCCAGTAGGCGTAGTGTCCCTTTTCCTGCGCAGCGATGCGCTCGAGAACCGCGCGGTTCCGCGGATTGTTCGTCCGTGCAGCGACATGCCGATAGACGTGGTACTCCGTGATTTCGTTCCGCGCGGCCCGTGCGATGTTCTTCCGGAGAGATGGGTCCATCAGGCGCATGATAGAGGCAGTATAAATCCCCCTCCAGCACGCTGGAGGGGGAACCGGTCACTGTCCTGTAAGGGCGACGATGCTTGCGAGAGCTCCGGGAACCGTTGCCATGGTTCCGCCGAGCGTCAGGAGAGCGCCAACGATGAAGGCGTACCCCACAATCGCATAGCAGACTCCTCCTCTCTGCAATGGTTGCGGCTCCCGCAGCGTCTCCTCGACCGCCGCGATAGCGAAGAGTAGATCGCTGTGAGAGGGAACACTGAGGTCTGCATGGAACAGATTCCCGCAACGGAGTTCCTGCAGCAATAAAGAGAGGCGGAGCCGATCTTGCCGCGGAGAACATAATGCGGCAAGGTCGCTCTTCTGTGCAGAGAGGAAGGCGAGGAGCTTCTGTCTCTTCGGCCGCGCGCCGATGTAATCGATGCACTCCTGCCACGCGAAGAAGGCGATGATCCAGAAGAGCCAATGCATCCCGGAGAATACGAGGAGGAGAGCGAAGAGGACGGAGATCCCCTGGAGAAAACCTCCGGCGATCTGATGGACGGAGTAGGCGATGGCCCGCAAGACGCCTCCGCCGTCGAGAGGGAAGACGGGGATCAGGTTGAAGAGGTTCAGGATAGCCATCCAGCACGCGGCTCCCGCGAGGAACGTCCACCCCGTGCAGAGGTAGCCGACGACCGTCGCGGTCGCGAGGGCAAGGCCGAACGCCGGCCCTGCAAGGTAGATGAAGACCGTGGCCGCCTGCGATGGAATCTTGCTCGCTGGCACGGCGGCCCCTCCGACGAAGGGGATGAGGTAGATGCCGCTGACCTGCATTCCGCACCGTTGCATGGCCCAGATGTGGCCGTACTCGTGGAAGACGAGGCTCCCGATGAGGAGCACCGCGAATCCCCATGAGAAGAAGAGGGAGTAGACCACGAAGGACAGCGCCCCCAGACCAAGCATGATCGCGAGGGCGTAGCGCCCCTTTGTCCGGTTCATCGTTCACGCTCCTTTCGTTGCGATTTTTGAAGGACCGGTGACTGACAGACCTGCGCCGTGCAGGCCGAAAGAGACCGTATTCCCTGAGAGGGAAACGCAAAATTCTCACTTAAGATGCGACACTTGGTAGGATAGTTGGCTTCCATTAGC
>CAZWCH010000017.1:0-14065 GCA_964632925.1 uncultured Candidatus Peribacteria bacterium | reverse complement strand
CTTTCCGTCCGCGTCGGTGACGCGGCTCCCTTCGCCGCGCACCATCACCATCTGCAGGTCTTTCGGCAAGGTCATCGCTCCCAGATTTCCGCCCGGCATGCATGCTTCCGCCCGTGCAAGGAGATTCTGTTGAGACACAGGTGATGCATTGTAGCGTAATCGTGGTGGTGGAGAGCCGCTGGTTGACGCTCTATGGATTCTGCGTAGAGTGCCCTTCCTATGGCGATGGAAGGGCAGCACATAGAAGGCATGCGCGAGCAGGAATCTGTGACGGAGTCCCGCGCGGTTGCTTCATGCGCTGATGGTGTCCGGCAGGAGGCGCTGGAAACGCTCGACCCCCGTCGCATTCTGTGGCAGCCGAGCCCGGAGCGCCTCGCTCAGTCGAACATCGCGGCGTTCGTGCGCTTTCTCGTGGAGCGGTACGGGGACGACGCGCCGTCCATCGAGCGCCTCTACGAATGGTCGATCGAACAACCGGAGGAGTTCTGGCGTTCGTTCCTCCGGTTCTCGAACATCTTTTCTATTGGGGACGATCGGAGGGTGCTGACGTACGCCCCTCACCCGACTACCCCTCTCCCTAACCCTTCCCCGCGGGTGGAGGGAAAACAACGCATGATGGATGCGCGGTGGTTCCCGGATGTTCGCCTGAATTTCGCGGAAAATATTCTGCGTCATGCGGAGGAACAGCCGGAGAGAGAGGCCATGGTGTTTTTTGGAGAAGACGGACGGGAGCGGCGCCTCACATTTGGTGGATTGAAAGAGGACGTCGTGCGGTTTTCCCATCTTCTCGACAATTGCGATGTACAACGCGGGGACCGCGTTGTCGCGTACATGCCGAATATTCCGGAGACGATCAGCGCGATGCTTGCGACGACCGCCCGCGGCGCCATCTGGTCCTCCGCATCCACGGAACTCGGCGCCGATGTGGTCGTCGACCGCTTCGGACAATTGGACCCAAAAATTCTTATTGCAGCAGATGGGCACATCTATCGTGGAAAAACGCATGACGCACTTCCAAAAGTGCAGGAAATCCGGCAGCGGATTCCATCCATTGAACAGACGATCGTTGTTCCGTATGTGCGGCCGGAGAGGTCTGCCCCTCTCCTTGAGCCCCGACCGCTGGGAGAGGGGATTCATACCCTCTCCTACGACCGTCTCCCGTTCAATCATCCCCTCTTCATCCTCTTTTCTTCCGGGACGGAGGGGAAGCCGAAGTGCATTGTCCACGGCGCAGGCGGGACGCTCCTCGGTCAGATGCGACAGCATCTGCTCCATGCCGATCTTACGGAGCGCGACACGTTCTTCTTCCAAACGACGACGAGCTGGATGATGTGGAATTCGCTCGCGTGCGCGCTCGGGACGGGCGCGAAGGTCGTCCTCTACGACGGCGACCCGCTCGCGCGGGACGGCCGCCTCCTCTTCGATCTCGCGGAGAAGGAACGCATGACCGTCTTCGGGACAAGCGCGCGATACCTCGCAGCGATTGAGAAGATGGACCTGCGTCCACGCGCGACACACGATCTCTCTGTCCTGCGTACCATTCTCTCCACGGGGTCCACGCTCTATGGCTCGCAATTCGACTACGTGTACGAACACGTCCACCCAACGGTGCAGCTTGCGTCGACGTCCGGCGGCACGGACATCCTCGGCGCGTTTGCCACGGGCGACCCGACGAAGCCCGTCCGGCGGGAAGAATTGCAGACGAGGAGTTTCGGCTGCGCGGTGGATGTCTTCAACGACGATGGTCGTCCTGTGCCGCCGGGCGCGAAGGGCGAGCTCGTCTGCACGGCGCCCTTCCCGTCGCAGCCTGTTCGATTCTGGAACGATCCGAATGACGCGAAACGGTTCCAGGCCTATTTCGCGAAGTTTGGCCCGTCCATCTGGCGTCATGGCGACGAGGCGGAGATCACGTCATCCGGCGGAATGGTCATCCATGGACGCTCCGACGACACGCTGAAGCCCGGCGGCGTGCGCATGGGTCCCGCGGAGATCACTGTACAAGTGGAAAAAATCCCGGAAGTTCTGGAATCGGCCGCTGTTGGACATAGGGGGGAACAAGGCGAGCGCGTCATCCTCTTCGTCGTGCTCCGGGATGAGCAGGAACTCACGGAAGAACTTCAAAGTCGCATCCGTTCCCAAATCCGCTCCGGCGCGTCCCCGCACCACGTCCCCGCTCGCATCGTTGCTGTTCCCGACCTTCCGCGCACGCGCAATGGCAAGCTCTCACTGAGCGCTATTCGCGCGGCGATCAACGGGAGGGAAATCCCGAATACCGATGCGCTCGCGAATCCGGAGTCGCTGGCGTCTTTCAAGGACAGGCCGGAACTGCGATGAATGTGCAGTGCAAAATTCCCTCTCCTCTTTGGAGAGGGTTAAGGTGAGGGGCTCAGACCATCCATGGTCGTGTCCGGATAGTAATACCGCAAAATTTCCTCCGCCCTTTTCCCTTCTTCCGCCTGCCCCCTCGCGCCGCAGCCGGACATACCGACCCCATGACCGCGGTTCCGTTGCCCCTCACACCATGGGTCCGGTTTACTCGCGAAAGTTTCCGCGTGTGGGAAATCGGACCATCCCGCTTCCGCCGGCGACCGTGTCCGCCCGTCGTCGCTACTGAAGTACGCGGCGCGGAGGACAGAGCCATCTTTCATGAGTACCTTCCCCGCAGTTTCGCGGACGGCGCGGACCCAGTTGGAATTCCGTTCCGCGAAGGTCAGCCCTTCGTATGCCTGGAAGACCGCCGGATCATCGGAACCGTCGTACGGCGCGTTCTGGAATTTCCTCCGGCTCGGATCGAGGTAGTGCGCGGCGTACGACCGCGCTGCAATCGCGAACGCCTTCTGCTTCTCGAACGGTTCGCTATCCGGCTCTTCGGCGAGGCCGAGGAGATACTCCTCCAGCGGGAGCTCATTAATGAGAGTGAGTTCACTGTCGATCACCCGGCATTCAAGAATTCCATTGTAGCGGCGGAGCACGCCGTCCTTGTTCGCGAACGCGATGGGACCGGCGGAGAGGAGGCGCACGACGCCAGTCGCAATGCTCTTTCCCCGTGCCTGCGCCGCGCACTGGCCGTCGCGCTCCGCAAGGAGCACTTCGCGGACGTCGATATCACTCCCATTTACCGTTGTCCCCTCCGGTACGAGCACGACGGCGGTGTCATCAGAGAATGTGAGGCGAATTCGGATAGGGGGACTGGGGACTGGGGACTGGGGACTGGGGACTGGAAATTGGGAAGAGACAGAGTGTTTGGTTGCTTTCCCGCGTGCTAATCCCGTTTCCAGGTCCCAGGTCCCAGGTCCCAGGACCGGGAGGGGCGCGGAGGGGCCTGCGGCCCTTGCCCGTTTCCCCGTTGCCAGCAGCGTGTACCGTACCGGCCCGATCTGCAGCCTGTACTCGCCGCTTTTCATCGGAAACTGCACATTGAGACGCAGGTGCGCAGTTTCCCGTGCGCCGAGTTTTTTCGGGAGCTGGAGAGCGTTTCGGACGGGAACAAAGCGCTTCCCCCGTTCCTGCCAGAGAAAGATGCCCTGGTCGGCTTCTACATCGGCGATACGCGCGAACTGCGGTGTCAGCGACTGGCCGCCGCGGTACTGCATGCTGAATGGGAGCATCATCCCCGGACGTCCTTGGAGGAGAGTGATGCCGGTTGGGGTGAGGAGCGGCGCAGAATTTGTGGGCACGAGGGCGGAAGAGCGCGGGCGCGGCGCTTCTGCGCGGCGCGCGGTGAGTATTGCCGGGAACCGGATCGTTGCGAGGAGGTCCCCCTTCAACACGTGCTCGCGCACCTGGGACAAAGTTTCACGGACGTAGTAACCGGGGCAGTCGGTTTGGAGGAGGTCGCGGTGGCCGACGATGGGCGGGAAGTTCCTCCCGTGCATGCGGACGGAGGAGCCGAGATCGATGCCATACTGCCGCGCGAGATCGGCGAGGAGCCATTGCAAGCTCTGCATTTGCGCTTGTTTCGGCTGCTCGACGTCGAAATTCCCAAGCAAAGCGATGCTGACCGTCCCGGTATTCCAACAATATGCGTGGCCGCCGATCACGCGGTCGCCCCCCACACGCCCCTCGTACATCTGTCCGCGCTCATCGATGATGTAGTGGTAGCCGACGTCGCCCCACCCGCGGCTGTTTGCATGGTATTCGTATAACGCGCGGACGCGCTCGACCGGCGGGCGCGCGTCGCCCGCGATATTCTGCGCCGTGTGGTGGACAACGAGAAGTTTGACGGATGTGGAGTACTGGAGCGGCCAGCGGTACTTCCGGCCCATGCCGTCTTCGCGAACGGCCCGTGCCGGACGGAAGTCTTCCGGGTGTTTCCGCTGCCATTCCTCGCACTCGCGCAGGCGTTCGGGAACGACGCCGTTTCCATTTTCCACCGCGGCGATCGCCTGGTCCGGCGCGACATCGGAGCGCTGTGATTCCTCTCCTGCGAAGAGGATATTCTCATCCGCGCCCCATTCCTGGCGGGAGAGGATGCGGGTAGGTGGTAGGTGGTAGGGAGAAGATTGTAGGGAGGCGGAAAGAAGGCGGGGTGGGTCCTTCGCGACGCGGATGGGGTGGAGAGCGATACTGCATGTGTCATTCTGAGCCTGTCGAAGAATGGACATGTGCAGCATCGATGTGTCGCATTTCGACAAGCTCAATGTGACATGCTTTTCTACGCGCAGCTCAATTCTCTCCACAGGTTGTGGAAAAACCACAAGATTTGATTCCCGGAGCAGCGGGTCGAACTCCTCCTCGGCCGCCAATGGAAACCACTGCGTCCATGTTTCCCCGTCAAACCCGCGCACATCGGCCGTCGCAACCGCAGCCGGCAGCGTGACACTGAGAGCGTCAATGGGGGGGTCGAATGCGACAACAGCAGCGTTGTTGCGAACGAACAAAGGAAAAAGGGCGGCAATAATGAACGATCGCACAAGCACGGGTGTGAGTATACGACACGACGGAATGGCTCACGGCACGGGCGAGAGGAACATGAGTGCTTTCGCGAAGAGCCAGCCGAAGGCAATGGTTGCAGGCAACGTCAGGATCCATGAAATGACAACGTCGATGAAAAGTTCCCACCGCACTCTCTTGAACGACCGCGCCGCCCCCGCCCCCACAATGGATGCCGTAATGGTATGCGTCGTCGAGACGGGGATCCCGAAGAAGGATGCCATCTCCAGCATGCTTGCCGCAGCGGTCTCCGCAGCAAAGCCTTGTTCCGGTCGTAACCTCGTCATACGAAAACCGAGCGTCTTCACAATGCGCCACCCCCCCCAAGCAACCCCCAACCCGGCGACGAGTCCTACCGTGAGGATGACCCACAGCGGTACGCCGGAAGCAGCAGCGTCCGTATGAACAGCGATGACCATGACGATCATGCCCATCGGCTTCTGCGCGTCATTCATCCCGTGGCTGAACGCCATAAACGCGGAGGAAAGCCGCTGCAGGTTCCGGAAGATCACCTGCATGTGCCGTGCGGGGGCACTCGAGCAGGTACCTGCAATGATTCCCATGAGAAGCATTCCCCCGAGGAATCCGAAGAGCGGCGAGAGGATGATTGCGAGGAGCACTTTCGTCAGTCCTCCCCAGAGGACAGCGTTGAGTCCTCCCGCAGCGAGACCTGCGCCTATCACTCCTCCAATGAGTCCGTGGGTTTCACTGACGGGAATCCCGAATGCATAGGTGAGCAAGCTCCACGCCATTGCTCCGAGGAGCCCGGCGATGACGGTGGTGAGCGTGATGAGCTGGAGGTCCACGATCCCTTTGCCAATCGTGAGGGCGACCGCCGTGCCGCTCATGGCGCCGGCAATTTCCAGCGCTCCCGCCATGAGCACGGCCGTCAGTGGAGAGAGGCAGCGGGAACCGACGCTCGTTGCGATGGCGTTCGCGGCGTCCGTGAAGCCGCTCACGAACGCGTAAGCGTAGCAGAGCGCGAGAGCGGCAATGAGGATGATGGAAAACTCCTCCATGGCACTTACGAGTATTTCAGCCGTATGCGCGCGAAGATCATGCCAATGTCCTCGCAGCGGTCCAAGGTATCCTCCAGGAGCTGGAACACCTCCTTCCACTTGAGGAGAACGACGAAATCGTCGAAGCGATTTGGCGTGTCTTTCCCCAAATTTTTGGCGAGGAACTCCCGATGAAGCCTGTCTCCCTGATTCTCCAGTTCGTGGATCGTGCGGATACATGCTGAAAGCCTCTCCGCCGCAAACGCTCGATCTCGGACGAGCGCGACGCCATCCGCGATTTCCCGCGTCGCGGCCATGATGAGACGCGCCACGTCCGCGAGTGCCGGATGCGCTTCCGGCAAGTCGTAGATGGACATACGGTGAACCGCTTCCTCGAGGTTATCGAGGATATCGTCGAGCGCGTGGATGAACTCATGGATATCCTCCTTATCCAGCGGGAGAAGGAACGTCCGCTCCGTTTCATTGCTGATCTCATGCACAATGCGGTCGGCTTCCTCCTCGATATACCTGAGATCCTCCGCGCAAGATGACATGCTCCGCCACTCGGTCACGAGGCGCCGGAGGCATCCGGCGCCTTCCCTCACCAGGGACGCATGCCGGGCAACCGCATCGAGAGTCGGCGATTTTCGCAAGAAGAAGAGCACCATTCGCCTTATATCACATGATGATATGCATCACAATCCCTCCCTATCTTTTCGCAGGCCTTTCAGAAATGCCTTGGCGTGCCTGCCGCGGAGCGTCGGGAGGAGGGCGCAACAGCGGTAGAGTAAGAGCTTTCCCCCTCTGGGAACGCGATCGAAACCGGGATGGAGCTTTGCAAATACCCGTGCTGCCTGTCCGAGCTCTTCCATGCGATTCAGCGAATCTTCCAGCGCGAGGCGGTGATGATGGAGCGCGCCGGCAGTCGGCTCGAAGAAGAGCGGGATGCCAGCGTCGCGCAGGCGAATGCCCCACTCCACGTCTTCCCATCCATAGAGCGTTGTATCTTCCCGAAAGGGGAGCCGGAGGGCCGCATTTTTCGGGAGGCTGATGTTGCTGGTGTATGTGAAGCGATGTTGGATTTCCGGAGGAAGGAATTTTCCTGCATACTTCGCGATGCGCCCGTACCCGAATTGCCATCCTGTCTTCTCCAGCCACAGCATGACTGGCGTGATGCCGATAGCGGGGTCCCAGGCGGTGAAGCCCAGGACAGCTTCCAGCTTCCAGCTTCCAGCTTTCAGGACGTCGTCTCGTTCCATTGGTGTCTCACGTTGCATTTCGTGCTTCGGTGGGTAGGCCTGACACCTGACACCTGACACCTGACACCTCTCGTATGCGCGGAGATGCCTCTCGCACGCGTCGGCGGCGAGGAAGATGTCATCGCCGATGAAGAGGATGATGTCCCCGCGCGCCTGTTCCACTCCGCGATTCCGTGCGACTCCTTGCTGCGCCTTCGGGATTGCGAAGCATGTAAGGGGGAAATTCCAGCGAAGGCTCGAGAGCATTTCCGCGGTTTTGGGATCTTCTCCATCGATGACGGCAATCACTTCCAATCGGTCTCGGATTGTCTGATGCTCGAGGTGCTCGAGGCACTTCCGGAGGATCTGTGACCGTCCGCGGGTGGGGATGACGACACTGATTTCTGGTAGAGCCATGGTGCCATTATAGCTAAGGAACAACGTATACTTGTTCTGTGCATACCCTCTTCCTTGACATTGCCTCTCACGAAGGACTGCTTGCATGTTCCACGAAAGAGCGCGTTTTGATACATCGTGCCATTGATCATCGTATTGGTGATCATGAACTCGTGCCGTTGGCGGAAGAGGCGATGCGAGAGGCCGGATGGGTATGGAAGGACCTCACGCATCTTGCTTGCGTCGTCGGACCCGGCGGTTTCACGAGTCTCCGCGTTGGAGTCTCGTGCATCAATGCCCTTTCGTGGTCCCTGAAAATTCCATCGGCGGGGATCCATTTGAGCGATCTCTACGCAGCCCGCGTTCCTACAAACTCGTTTCTCTGGCTCCACTCCACCAAACGCACGGAGCTTTTTGTACGTGGATTCGGCAGCTTTTCCCGTGAATGGCCGCAGCCGACGCATATCACACTCGACAATTTTCTGTCTCAGCTTTCATGTCCCAGTTCCCATTTGCCCCTCACCCTAACCCTCTCCCCCTCCTTCGCCAAGGCTTCGGCGGGCAGGCGCGGGGAGAGGGAATTCCAGTCCCCAGTCCCCAGGTCCGAGGTCCCAGTTCCCTATGCTGGCGAACTCCTCCCCGAACATCGCGCCGCGATGGAGGGCATCGGCGGGCAATCGCTCCCTCTCCGTCCGCTCAGCGACATTCTTCCTCCATTCTTGTCTTCTTTGGCTTATCAACCCCAGGTTCTCCAGCCCTGGTACGGCCGTGGGTGGTGATACTGTATCCTCAGCGTCCATGTCCTTCATCGATTCCCTCAATCGGCTCTTCGGCGATCAGAATAAGAAAGAATTGAAGAAGCTCTGGCCCATTGTCCGTCAGGTGAAGGAATGTCATGCCTCGTCGGCCATTCAGCAACTCACACTCTCTCGCCTTCCAGAAAAAACAGAAGAGCTCAAAGCTCAAAGCTCAAAGCTCAAAGCCCTCGACGATCTCTTGCCGGAAGCGTTTGCCGTCGTCCTCCGTGCCTGCGAGCTTCTCCGGGGGCAGACCGCGCAGATCGGCAGGCAGGAATTCACGTGGGATATGGTACCGTTCGATGTGCAACTTCTCGGAGGAGTCGCCCTCCATCGCGGGATGATCGCGGAAATGAAGACAGGGGAAGGAAAGACTCTGGTATGCACGCTGCCGGCGTATCTCAATGCCCTTGAGGGGAAGGGGGTGCATGTCATCACCGTGAACGATTACCTCGCGCGCCGCGACGGGCAATGGATGGGTCTCCTCTACCAGGCGCTGGGGCTTTCCGTCGGCGTCGTCGTCCATGGCATTTCCACCGAGGGGCGGCAGCGCGCCTACGGTTGCGATGTGACGTACGGGACCAACAACGAATTCGGCTTCGACTACCTCCGGGATAACATGGCGACTTCTCTCCGCCATCAGGTGCAGAGGGGGCTGCACTATGCGATCGTCGACGAGGTGGACTCGATTCTCGTCGACGAGGCCCGCACGCCGCTCATCATCAGCCAGCCCGCGGCGGAGTCGACGGAGAAGTACGTGCTCTACGCCCGCATGGCGCGCGATCTCCAGCCCGGAACGCATTTTACAAAAGACGAGAAGCAGCGGACCGCCGTTCTCACGGAGGAAGGCGTGCGGACGATGGAGAAGCTCCTCGGCGTCGAGAATATCTACACCGAGCGCGGCTTTGAAGAGGTGCACCACATTGAGCAGGCCCTGCGCGCGCACGCGATTTATCAGCGCGACGTCGATTATGTCGTCAAGGACGGGACGGTGATCATCGTCGATGAATTCACGGGGCGCCTCATGCCCGGCCGACGCTACAGTCACGGCTTGCACCAGGCGCTGGAAGCGAAAGAAGGCGTTCCGGTGCAGCGGGAGAGCCGGACGCTCGCGACGATTACCTTCCAGAACTATTTCCGCCTGTATCGGAAGCTGGCGGGGATGACGGGGACCGCGAAGACGGAGGAAGAGGAATTCGAATCGATCTACCGCACGCGCGTTCTCCAAATCCCGACGCACCGGCCGATGATCCGCAACGATCATCCCGATGCGATCTATCGGACGGTCGCGGCGAAGTTCGCCGCCGTGGCCCGCGTGGTGAAGGAGAATTACGAGCGCGGCCAGCCGACGCTCATCGGCACGGTTTCCATTGAGAAATCGGAGGCGCTCAGCGCCATCCTTTCGCGCGATGGAATTCCCCACCAGGTTCTCAACGCCAAGCATCACGAACGCGAGGCGGAAATCGTCGCCCATGCGGGCGAGCGCGGGACCGTCACCATCGCGACGAACATGGCCGGTCGCGGAACGGATATCAAGCTCGGCCCCGGCGTGACGGATCTCGGCGGTCTCTGCATTCTCGGAACGGAGCGCCACGAGGCCCGGCGGATCGATAACCAGCTCCGCGGACGTTCCGGTCGTCAGGGCGACCCCGGCGAAAGCCGGTTTTTCGTGTCCATGGAGGACGATCTCATGCGCCTTTTCGGCGGGGACCGGCTGAAGCGCATGATGGAACAATTGAACATTCCGGATGATGTGCCTCTGCAGAACGCGATGGTGTCCCGTTCCATAGAAAGCGCCCAGAAACGCGTGGAAGGGCGGAATTTCGATGTTCGGCGCCATGTTCTCCAGTACGATAACGTCCTCAATAAACACCGCGACATCATTTACAAGCGCCGGCAGCGCATTCTCCGGCGCATTGCCGAAGCCGAGGACGGACGGCGCACGGGCGAGGAAGGATGGGCGCTCCACCACGATATTCTCGAGAGCCTTCGGAAAGAACTGCGGGGGGCTCTCGACCTTTCGGCCGCCGGCATGGATCCCGATGCGTGGAATATCGGCGCGATTCATGGCGCTCTTGCCGCTCTCCATCCCGATCTGGGGAAGAGCGTGCCTCTTGCCGAGCTCTCTCTCTTGCGGGAAAAAGCGGCGCTGGAGGAGCGCGTCACAGCGGCCGCAGAGGCGTTTTACAACCGCAAGTGCGGAGCGCACGATCCCGAAACCGTGGCCCAGGCGGAACGCGTCATCACGTTGCGCTGCATCGACGCGCATTGGATGGATCATATTGACGAGATGGCGCATCTCCGGGAGCGCGTTTCGCTCGCGGGACTGGCGCAGCGCGATCCGCTCATCGAGTACCAAGATCAGGGGTTCCGTCTTTTTCAGCTGCTCTTGCTCAACATTCAATCGGCGATCGTCCGCGCCGCGATGCAGGTGGACTTTCATCAGTTCCAGCCGCAACAGGCCCTACAAGAGGCCGAGGAGGAACTTGCTGATGTGACGACCAATGTTCAGGAGATTGAGGGGGAACTCTCCCGTCCGGAAGTTGGCGCTGAACAACCAAACGAGAAAAAATTACAGACCACAGACCACAGACCACAGACTCACCGTAAAGTCGGCCGTAATGATCCCTGTCCCTGCGGGAGCGGGAAGAAGCACAAGAAATGTCATGGGAAAGGATGAAGAACAGCTCGGCAATCATCGGCCATGACGCACAAATTCGCGAATTGCAAGCCAACATCGCAACGGGCAACGTTGCTCACGCATATCTTTTCTCGGGACCGAAGAGCGTGGGGAAAATGACCGTCGCCCGCTGGTTTGCCCGGGAGCTGCTTCTCGCTGGAGCCGCCGCCGCGCGCGACGATATTGCGCGTCAGATCGATCATCTCGTGCATCCGGATCTCCTCGTTCTGGATCAGCTCTGGATCGAGGGGGTTTCGGAGGATTGGAATTCTATAGGGAAGAGTTCCAACGTTCCTCAGGGACATCGGAGCAAAACGCCGAAGGCTCTCACGGATACGATCGGCATCGACGATATCCGCGCCCTCTGCAGCCGTCTCCATGGAACGGGGTCCGGAAGCTACCGCTGCTGCATCATCCGTTCCGTTGAGCGCATGCAGGAACCTGCGGCCAATGCTTTTTTGAAGATGCTCGAGGAGCCACCGGAAGGGCGGGTGTTTCTCCTGACGACGGAACAGCATTCCTCATTGTTGCCTACCGTTGTTTCCCGGACGCGTAATCTGCCATTTTTCCCGGTCGCTCCCGCCGCCCTCCGCCCTCTCCTGCAGGGGATCCCGCCGGAAGATCATCCGTTTTGCCTCCATGTGGCCCATGGCGCTCCGGGCATTCTCCAGCGCTTTCGCATGGAGAAGGGTGCTTTGCAGGAGCAGCGCCTGCTTCGCGCCCAGGCCATCGGTTTTTTTGCCGCCGGCATGTCGGAGCGCCAGAAGATCCTCGAGAGCTTCGGGGAGCGGAAGCGGGAGCTCCGCCTTCTTCTCCTGCACATGGCGCTGGCCCTGCGGGAGCTCCGACCGCCGGCATTTTCCCGGTGGTCCGCCGCGCTCTCCTCCTTCGGGCGGCATCTGGATGCGAATGTGAATTACGCTCTCTGCGTGCAGCATTTCGTCCTCACGGATTTCTCATAGTGTTTCCTTTTCTCATTGCTATACTGCATTCCTTATGGATGTCCAGTATCGCATTCGCGGGGGGTGTCCCCTCCAGGGGGAGGTGGACATCAGCGGATCGAAAAATGCCGCGCTCCCACTTCTGGCCGCCAGTGTTCTTGCGGATGGGGAGATGGTTTTTACGAATGTCCCCCGCATCCGCGACGTCGAGGCCATGCTCCGCATCCTCGAGTACCTTGGCGCCACGACGTCATTTTCGCCAACCGGCACGGTGCGGGTTTGCACCCGTCAGTTGCGCAGCAGGCCCATTCCCGCCGACCTCGTCTCGCGCCTCCGCGGGTCTATCGTCCTGCTCGGGCCGCTGCTTGCGCGCTTCGGCATCGCCGAGATGGCGTACCCCGGAGGATGCGTTCTTGGGAAACGCCCCATTCATGCGCATGTTGTGGGGCTGGAGCAGCTGGGGGCTCGATCGATGGGGAATGAGGCTGTTTTGCACCTGCAGGGAGTCCTGCAGCCCCGGCGCGTCATCCTTCCGGAATTCTCCGTGACCGCGACGGAGAACGTGCTCCTGGCCGCCGCATCCCTTCCCGGAGAGACGCGCATCGACCTGGCCGCATGCGAGCCCCATGTGCAGGATCTCCAGCGGCTCCTGTCGGCCATGGGGGCGCATATCGAGGGCGCTGGAACCCATAATGTGTTGGTTCGCGGGAGGGCTGCTCTTCATGGCGTGCAGCATGCCGTGGTTCCGGATTACCTGGAGGCCGGCGTTTTTGTTATAGCCGGATTGGTAACGAAGGGGAAGGTGCGGCTCAGGGGTGTTATACAGGAGCATCTCATTGCCTTTCTCGACGTCCTGCGGCGTTGCGGCGGCGTGTGGAAATACGATGAGCAAGAGAAAACGTTGTTTGTGGATGGGGAGCTTTCCTCTCTCCAAGCCATGAGCGTTCGAACGAACGTGTATCCCGGTTTCCCGACGGATCTCCAGGCCCCCATGGGCGTCGCCATGACGCAGGCGCGGGGGGTTTCCCGCCTCTTCGAGCGCATGTACGAAGGGCGGCTTGCGTACTTGTACGAATTGGAAAAGATGGGAGCGCATGTTGAGGTGCTCAATGCCCATCAGGCGCTGATCATCGGGCCGACGCCCCTCAAGGGGCGCGTGGTCGTCAGCAACGACATTCGTGCAGGGGCGGCGATGGTACTGGCTGCACTTTCCGCCGAAGGCGAAACGACGGTGACCGACGTGCACTACATCGAGCGCGGCTACGATCGGCTCGATGAAAAGCTCCGCGCGCTGGGCGCGCGCATCGAGCGGGTCGTTGTTGGAGAGAAGGAACGGCGGGAAGTTGCTCAAGAGGCCGTTGCTCGGGTGGTTGCCAGTGGGGTGTAGTTCTTCCTCTCCCTATGGGAGAGGATTGAGGTGAGGGGCAGTGTGCTCTACCATATCCCTGTTCTATGTTGCTGTTTCGTTGGACATCGGCCGGTCTCGTGTGCAGCGGCGGGCCAAAATCGTTTGCCGTGTTCCCGCAGGGCGTCGCCGATGCTGATTTTTCCTTCTTGTCCGTGCCGGAAGAAGAACCGCAGGAGGGTCGCATTTCCTGGCCGGGGGAATACGATATGGCGGGCATGGCGATCCGGGGCATTGGACTGGGAGAAGGGCAGCAGGTGTCGTATGTTGTGCGTCTTGCGGACGTACGGTGCGCGTTCATCTCCCCGCCGCTTGGCGATTGGATGGAGGGAGCCTTGGAACAATTGGGGAGCATCGATCTCCTCGTTCTTCCCGGCGAGAATGCGAAGGCGGTCCAAAAATTCCTTGATGTGGTTGATCCGCGGCTCCTCTTCCTCATTCCATTGAAGAACGGCGTCGATCACGACGTGTTGAAAATTTGCGGAGCGGAAGGTAAAGAGCGCGCTGCGGAGTACAAGCTGAAGGGGGCGCTTCCCGCGGAGGGGCGGGAGGTGGTGGTGTTCGGGGCGTGAGAAAAGGAGTGGTTTCCCATGAGTGAGCCTGAACGCAGTGAGGGCGAATCGAATGGTGGCCCCGATAGGAATTGAACCTACATTTACCCCTTAGGAGAGGGTCGTT
>CAZWCH010000016.1:0-14309 GCA_964632925.1 uncultured Candidatus Peribacteria bacterium | reverse complement strand
AAAATCACTGTCACCCACCACGGCATCGATAATGAGGCCTACCTTCACCGCATCCTCGAAGAAATTACAAAATTCACCGGACCGATCTCCGGTCATCTCACGATCGAAAACACGATCCCCATCGGTCGCGGCATGGGATCATCGACCGCGCTCGTCATCGCAATAACCCGCGCAATCTTCGCAGCGACGATTCCGGAATCGTCGCTGCGGGACATCGCCCTCTCCATCGAAGACACCGTCAACCCCGGTCACAGCGGCCTCGATTTCGCGGTCATCTGGGGAGAGCGCCCCGTGCTCTTCCAAAAGAAAACAGGAACCGTCCCCCTCCCAGAAAATGTCCAGATATTCAGAGATACCAGTATACTAGTATACTGGTATCTCATGGACACGGGAGCGCCGAAGGAAAGCACGAGCGAACTCGTCGCTTGGGTGAAGCAGCGAAAAGATTAGCCCAATATCGCCACGGCACTTCGCACAATCGGACAATGCACCGAACGTCTTCTGACCGCCTCCAACACTGAGTCATTCGACTCCACTCAGAATAACCTCCATCGAATGACCGTCTATCAAGTTCTCCATGATCACCACCGCGCCCAGGTCGCCCTCGGCATCGTGCCAAAGCCCGTCCAAGATCTCATTGCTGACATCGAAAAAGCAGGCGGAGCCGCGAAAGTTGTCGGCGCTGGTGGCCGTACTGGTGGCGGAGGAATGGTCCTCGCCCTCTGCCCGAAACCCGCAGAGATCCTCACAATTACGAGAAGACATAGGATGTTGGCCAAAACTCTTGCAAAGGCCACACCCCCCCCTATACTCATCCATCTAACGAATGCCTAAAACCTATCATCTCATGCCTCCATCACCTATGTCCCATTCCCTCTCTTCCCCCACCATCACCCCCCCCAGCACTGCCATCAGTATGAAGGCAACTGGCAGAGCCCCCACAAACATTGCATTCGTGAAATACATGGGAAAAGACCCGAGAGGCGACGCCCTTCCCGACCAGCAGGGAAAAAATTTCCCGGAGAACGGCAGTGTCTCCCTCACACTCGATGCCCTCACATCAACAACAACAGTGCACTTTTCTCCCGACTACACCGAAGACTCATTCGTGCTCGATGGCGAAAAGCACGTGCACGAAGCAAGGCGCGTGTTTGAAGCGGTAGACGTCGTGCGGAAAATGGCAAACATTTCCCTCAGAGCACACATCGAAAGCAGAAATAATTTTGGAAAAAGCCGTGGCCTCTCCTCCTCAGCATCCGGCGCAGCAGCCCTCGCCATAGCAGCATCAACAGCCGCTGGACTCGAACTCAACGAACGAGAACTCAGCATCCTTGCACGCAAATTCTCGGGATCTGGGAGCCGATCCATTCCATCTGGATTTGTCGAATGGAAACCACCGGTATTCGATGGAAACGGAGGGCTTCTCGAGGACTCCTACGCCAAGTCCATCTACCCCCCAGAACATTGGGCAATCGCGGACATCGTTGCCATCACCGAAGTACCCGCAAAGGCAGTTTCCACCACAGAAGCACATGGCCGCGTGCACCAGAGCCGCTACCGTCCCGCCCGCCTCACGGGCATGCCACAAAAAGTGGAAGACTGTAAGCGCTTCATTGGCGATCGCGACTTCACATTACTCGGAAAATTCATAGAGGAAGAAGCATGGGATCTCCATCTTCTCTTCATCAGCTCCGGTATTCGCTACGTACGTTCGGAAACCCTGCGGATTATGGAGAGTATCGAGCAGTGGCGACGCGAAGAACTGGAAGCCTACTACACCGTCAATACAGGACAGGACGTCCACATTATCTGCCAAGAAAAAGATGTGAATGCAGTTCGAGAAAAGCTCAAGAGTATCGACTGCGTACGTGACGTCATCGTCGCACGACCTGGAAAGGGCGCTCATCTCCTCGAGACACATTTGTTTTAAAGATCACAAACGAACCCGCCATCCCCATAGACAGAAGAAGAAAATTATAAAGAAAAACGCTATAGTCAAAGGAGAATGGACATCCGAAACTTCCCAAATCACCTCTCGCCAGGCGGACGCTGTAAAATGCGTCGAGAACGGATCGAACAGGAACTCGGCATCGATCTATCCGCCCTCTCCATTGATCCAAAAAAACTTGGACATGCGGAGGAACATAATTGCGAGCAAATGTTCGGGCACGTTCCGATCCCCGTGGGCTACGCCGGACCACTCACTGTGACATTCAATTCCGGAGAAACTGCAGATGTCCATCTGCCTCTTGCGACAACCGAAGGGGCATTGGTTGCGAGTGTGAATAGAGGATGCAAGGCATTGCGGCTAAGTGGAGGAGTGAGAACAACGTCGGTGCATCACGGCGTGACAAGATCGGTGGCATTCAGAATTAAGAATAAAGAATTAGGAATGAAGACCGAACGAGAAATACACGTGAGAGAAAAAGAATGGAAGAAAATTGGTGAAGCCACCAGCAACCACCTCAAAATTCTGAAGTACGAGATTGATACGAAAGATAATTACCTCTTCCTCACGATCTACGCCGATACCGATGAGGCGATGGGAATGAATATGGTAACGATTGCTGCGGAGGCAATCGGGCAATGGATGGCGGCGAATATGGGGTTCGATTTCCTCTGCGTCGCGGCCAACGTGGATAGCGATAAGAAGCCGAGTCAGCGCACCCACAATCGCGGGCGCGACTATGAGGTAACGGCGACAGCCACAGTGCCACAGGAAGTTCTCACTGCAATTCTCAAAACAACTCCAGAAGCCTTACGCGAAACCGCCCGTGCAAAACTCGAAATCGGGTCCGAACTCGCAGGAGCCATCGGCCACAACTGCCACGCTGCCAACATCATCGCCGCCCTCTACCTTTCAACAGGACAGGACCCGGCACACATTGTAGAAGGATCACTCGCCGATACACGTGTGGAAGCATCGTATCCCCTCTCCCGGCGGGAGAGGGTTAGGGAGAGGGGATCAGACACACTCAAAATTTCTACACGCATGCCATCTCTCATGGTCGGCATCCGTGGTGGCGGCACAGCGCTCCCCGCCCAACAACAATGCCTCAATCTCCTCCTCGGCCTAGGCCCTAGGCCCCAAGCCCCAGGCCCTCGTCTGCATCCATGCAGACGATTGGCCGAATCCATCGGCGCAGCAGTCCTCGCGGGGGAACTCTCGCTCCTGGCCGCCCTCTCCTCGCATCATCTGGCGCAATCGCATAGAACACTTGCCCGCAGCGTGTCATCCTGAGCTCGACGAAGGGCGACACGCGGTGCCATGGTTCGTCGGGCTCACCATGACACCGCTATTTGCTATCATGTATCCGTGAATAAATCTGCAATTCTCGGCTTCGGCACGTACCTCCCGCGCTACCGCATCCAAACGGCAGAAATCGCACGGCACTGGAAGCAAGATGCGAAAGATATCAAACGCAATCTTGGCATAGCGCAGAAAACTGTCCCCGGTCCCGATGAAGATAGCTTTACCATGGCCTTCGAAGCGGGAAAACAAGCAATCGAGATCGCCGGTATCCATTCCTCCGAAATCTCCGCAATCTTCGTCGGATCCGAGAGCCATCCCTACGCCGTGAAACCAACGAGTTCCATGCTGGTCGCCGCCCTCGAACTCCACCCCTTCTGCCACTGCGCCGATCTCGAATTCGCCTGCAAAGCGGGAACCGCGGCAATGCAGATTGTCGACAGTATGGTCCGCGCGAAGCAAATCGACTACGGCGTCGCGATCGGCACCGATGCCGCCCAGGCGCGACCGGGAGACGCGCTGGAATTCACCGCCGCAGCCGGAGCGGCCGCAGTTATCATTGGCCCGGAGAAATCCCCCAAGGCTCTCTGCCGTATTGATGCCACACTCTCCTTTACAACGGATACGCCAGACTTCTGGCGCGCTGCGGGAGCAAAATACCCAAGCCATGCGGGACGCTTCACCGGCGAACCCGGCTATTTCGCGCATGTTCGCGAAGCCCTGAAAGCCATTCTCGAAACAGAGAAGCTGAAACCGGAAGACGTCGACCATCTCATTCTCCACATGCCGAATGCGAAGTTCCCGAAGAAAATTGCAAAAGAATTTGGGTTCACCGATAAGCAGCTGGAACATGGCTTCATCGTCCCCGATGTTGGCAACACCTACAGCGCCTGCTCACTCCTCGGCCTCTGTTCAGTCCTCCAGAAAGCGAAGAATGGGGAAACAATTCTCCTCGTTTCCTACGGCTCCGGCGCCGGCTGCGATGCCTTCCTCATGACCATGCTCCGCGATGGTGTTCCTCTTCCCCCCGATAATCGCGAGGCGCAGGAACTGACGTACAGCGAGTATTTGCAGCATACGAAAGCTGCGGCATAATTCCCCTCTCCCTGTATGGACCCCGACCGCCTCCACATCTCCTGTAACAAAAAGCAAAACGAGCAAGAATTGGAGCGCATTGCCGAATCTCTCCAGACACACTTTCCGGAACATCGCTTCCTCATTCGCCTCGTTCTCACGCAGCCCAAACCAGGCCGGAGCCAGGCGGACATCAGCTTCTACCTCGAAGGGGAAGAGGAAGATCGCAAAATCTGCACCGTTAACCACATCATCGGCTCCTATATCGCAATCCGCAACATCATCGCCGCTATTCGGTCGACATTACAATCTCATTAGCCCCTCTCCCACCCGTTCGGCAGGCTTAGAGAGGCCCCCTGAGTCGAATCGAATGGGCGCATAGAGAGGGAATCTGGTACCATCCTCCAGCACTCACAGAATGCCGACCGTGCAACGGGATATTTTCCTCATCGGCTCGGGGCAGACGAAGTTCGGGGAATGGTGGGATAAAAGTCTCCGTAACCTCGCGGAGGAAGCGGTGGGAAAGGCCATCGCGGATGCCTCCTGCCTTCCAACGGACATTGATGCCGTGATCGTCGCGAACATGCTCGCGGAAACAGCGAACAATCAGGCACATCTCGGCGCCATGGTTTCTTCGCTCCTTCCCCATCGACCCCCGACCCTTCGGGTCGAAGCAGCCTGCGCATCGGGCTCCGTCGCCGTGCACACGGCTTGCGCACTCCTCGAAAGCGGCCGCGCACAGACGATCCTCGTCCTCGGCCTCGAGAAGATGACGGACGTTCCCGGAGAGACGATTGCGCACGCTCTCATGGGCGCCGCAGACGCGGAGAAGGATCAGCCTTCCGGTCTCACCTTCCCCGGAATATTCGGCCTCATCGCCCGGCGCTATATGCACGAATACAACCTCACACGAGAGGAGCTGAACTTCGTGAGCGCCCTGCACCACCGGAATGCAACGGAGAATCCTCATGCGCACTTCCGGAACCAAATCAACCCCGATGACGTCTCTCAGAGTCCGCTCGTCGCCGACCCCCTCCACGTCCTCGACTGTTCACCTGTGAGCGACGGGGCCGCTGCATGTATTCTTTCCACTCATTTTCACCATAAGCGAAGTCGAAGGGTCCGGCTTGCAGCCTCCCAGCTCGCACACGACACCCTCAGCATCACGGAGCGCCCATCCATCACCAGCTTCTGCGCCACAAAAGACGCTGCTAAAAAAGCCTACACGGAAGCAGGAGTGACCATAGAAGACATCGCCCACATTGAACACCACGACTGCGTCTCCAGCGCAGCCGTGAGCAACATAGAAGATCTAGGATTTGCAGAAAAAGGAGGGGGCATCGAATACTACAAAAAAACGAGTAACCAGAAACCAGTAACTAGTAACCTGCTCGCGAATGCGAGCGGCGGCCTCAAAGCCTGCGGCCATCCGGTCGGCGCAACTGGCGTGAAGCAGATCATCGAGATCGCCAGACAACTGGAAACAAACAGTGAAAAATGGGGCCTCGCCCACAACTTCGGAGGCGCCTGCGCCACCTGCTGCATCACCATCCTCGAAAACATAGCCGCGTTTCCTAAGAAGCGAAGAAGCTAAGAAGTTATGTCCTCTCCCACCCCTCCCACCGTCACCCGCGCGCAGAAAAAGCGGCAGCGCAAGCTGCAGGACGGTATCATTCTCTCCCACACGACCGTCCGTGCAGAACATTGTTCCAGAACTATCGCCATCATCAAACTCGCGGACGGCTCCCGCGTCCTCGCACCCATCACTCCTACAACCTACAACCTACAACCTACAACCTCCATCGGCCTCCCCGTCCACCCCCGCATGTCCCTCTCGCATGTAACTCCCGACGGCCTGCGCGTCTACAACGTCGCATATGAGATCACGGCACAAAAGGAAATTCCCTCATTCGAAGAGAGCGTTTTCCCGCGCTACATCCTCGCCTTCACCGGCCCATCCGGTGTAGGAAAATCCACCGTGAGTTCGATGCTTGCCGCCATCTGCAACCACTACCTCGAACGGGTTCCCATTCTCACGACCCGCAAACCGAAACATGGCGACGACGGGGAGTACACCTATGCTTCATCTGCGACGTTCGACGCACTCAAAAAACAGAATGCGCTGGCTGCTTCCACCGATATTCCATCACGAACGGAGAACCGCCGCTACGGCTACCGCATGGCAGACTTTGAGGAAATCTGGAAAAAAGGAAAAATCCCCGTCGTCGTCACGGAAATGCATCTCCTCCAGGGATTGGCCGCAACTTTCGGCCGCCGCACAATCCTCAGCTGCGGTCTCCTCCCGCCCGGCTCCAGTCGCCGCGCGATGCTGAGCGCCCTCCTCTGGCGTCTGCGCACCCGCGGACGCGAGACGGAAGCGCAAATCCGAGAACGCCTGAAGAATGCATTGCACGACCTTTCCTTCTTCAAAGCTCGCGCCGATCTCTTCGATCACCTGATCGTGAATGAAAATCTGGAACACGTCATCGAGAAACTCAAGCCGCATATTCCAGGAATGAAGGAGGCGTAAATACCCCCTCACCCTACCCTCTCCCGCGGGGAGAAGGACTAGTGCCCCGGACACTCCCGCTCCACCTCCGCGGAAACAGCTCCACGGAAAGACTTGTCGAACGCGGCGACGAACTCCAGCGCGAGCGTATCCGCCGCGCGGTCGTACAAATCCGGATCCGCCCATGTCTTTTTGGGATTAAGAAGCGCGGCATCCACGCCGGGACATGCCTGCGGAACAAGGAGATGGAACTTCCGGTACTCCCAATAAGGAACATCTCGCAGCTCTCCCGCAAGCGCCGCATCGACGAGACGGCGCGTAAGTGTGATGTCCATGCGCTTCCCAATGCCATACGGACCGCCGCTCCAGCCTGTATTCACGAGGTACACATCCGTCCCGTGTGCGCGGATCTTCTCCTCAAAGAGCCGGAGATAATCCCGCGGCTTTCGCGGCATGAACGGCCCGCCGAAGAAGCGGGAAAACGTGGACTTCGGCTTCGTGATCCCCGTCTCCGTCCCCGCAAGCTTGCTCGTATACCCCATGAGGAACCAGAGGAGCGCCTGATCGACGGTGAGCTTCGCGATGGGAGGCAGAACCCCTTGCGCGTCCGCCGTGAGAAAGAGGATGGTTTTCGGATGGCCGCCGTGCTTCTCGGCCTTCGCGCTGCGGAGGAACGCGAGAGGATACGATGCCCGGGAATTTTCCGTCAGGCGCTCGTCCGAAAGATCGACGGAACCGTCGGGGTAGACCATCGCATTCTCGATGATGACGGGAGAGATACCCCTTCCCGCGGGAGGAGATGAAGGGGATTGGCCCCCCTCCTTCGTCCTCCCCCGCGGGGGGAGGTGCCCAAACACCGCCTCGTAAATGTCAGGCTCTTTCTCCTGGCGGAGTCCGATGAGCTTCGCGTAGCACCCGTTCTCCATATTCGCGACCCCCTCCTCCGACCACAGGTGCTCGTCGTCGCCGATGAGAAATCTGCGCGGATCCGCCGAGAGCGTCGTCTTTCCCGTGCCCGAAAGGCCGAGGAAAAGATGCGTGACGCCCTGCCGATCCTCCGTCGCCGCGCAGTGGAGAGGGAGAATGCCGTCTGCCGGCAAAAGATGATTCATGACGGTAAACATCAACTTCTTCACGCAACCGCAATAGGAGGAACCGTACACAAGACCCATCCTCCGTTCGAAATCCATCGCAACACAGAGATCCGCTGTCTTCCCTCCGTTTGCGCGAAGAACACCTTCGTAGCGCTGCACGGCGATGCGGTGGGAGGGGAGGACGAGCATGGTGAACGGGCGATCGCGAAACGTGCTCTCATGCTCTGCGACGGCGGGGGGGAGAAACATATTGTCGGCGAAGAGCGCCGTGAGTGCGGAATCGGTAAAAAGACGGAGGGAAAGCGCGGAACGCGGGAATGCGCCCACCGCGCGATTAATGAGGAAAAGTGTCCGCTGCGAGCCGAGAACCTCCGCAGCATCGTTCACAAGCGCATCGAACGTCGCGCGCTCCATGGGCAGGCAGTGCGGCGACGTCCAATCGACGTCCCGCGCGCTCGCGCCGTGGCGGACGATGTAGGTATCGTCGGGAATGCGCCCCGTACACTCCGGCTTCCCCCATGTCGCAAGCGCGCCGCAGGGAATCGCCAGCGCTTCGCTCGCCTCCAGGACGGCATCGATGAGTTCCGACCGCGGCGGATTGCGGATAATCCCCCTCCGGCGCCGGAAGAGGGAATGGAGCGCGGGCGGGGCATCCTGCGGACACGGCGAGAGGACGGTCGTCATACGAGAGAGGGGGAAGAACAGCAAGCGGCGAGAGTAGAAAAAAGTTCCGGTATCTGCGCTTCCGGAACAGAGGAAAAGGCCACGCGGAGAAGGCGCCCATCCATCGCAATCACCCCGATGCCGCGTTCTACGAGAAGCCGGCGGCGTACGGCCTCGCTCTCGAGGCCGTCGGCGAGCGCAAGGCAGAGAAAATAGCCGGAATTGCACGGGAGAGGGCGGAAGAAGCGGGCATAGGCAGGCTCCGTCGCAGCCGCCAGCGCGGCGTGGTAGCGCCGCCGGAGGAGCCGCGCATGGCCTGCCTTCTCCTCCGCATAGGTCGGCGATTGGAGGGTGCGAAGAAGAATGCTCTGGGAACAATGCGCCGCACTGGAAACGCGTGCGCGGACAACGGCGGCAGACTTGTCCTCGAGCAAACGAAGATCGGCAGACGACAGTCCTTTCCCCGCATAAGTGAGAAAGGCGACGCGCAATCCCCACGCGTAGTCCTCCTTCGAACAGCCGTCCACCTTCACCGCGAGAACATTCTCATGGAGAGAAGCCAACGGCGCGAAGAACGACTCGCGGAATACGCCCTCCGCATACACAAGACCGAAGTAGGCATCATCGATGATGACGGAGATGACATGCCCTTCTTCCGCCTTCTCGCGGATAAGCCGGACAATCGCATCGACTTCGTGGAATGTGGGCGTATAGCCTGTGGGATTATTCGGAAAATTCAGAAGGAGCGTAATCTTCCCCGATGCCTCCTGCAGGCGCTCCCGCAACCCTTCCACGTTGAAAGCGCCACCGGCGAAGAGCGGAAATGTCCGGAGCACGCAGCAGCCGACGTCGCGGAAGCGCAGGGCATAGTTCTCCCAATACGGCTCCGCGAGAATGAGAGTATCGCCGGGGTCGAGAAGGAGTTCGCCAGCAACATCCAGCCCCTGCGTGAGGCCGCAGACAACGACGGGAACACTGGCAGGAACGCGGAGCGATGGATTTTTCTCCCGCAGGAGCCCCCCCCACCGTACGCGCAGTTCCGGAAGACCGTGGCTGGGCGCGTACGGGAGCGCCTCTCTCGGCGGAACGCCGATGGAGGCTTCCAGGGACGGGAGGCCGAGCGGAGCACCGTCGTCGCGCAGCGCTATGCCGATCGTCGCATTGATGCGGGCAGTCTTCGTTTCTGCGGTCTGCGCGAGAATTCCCCCCTGTGGAAAGGATATTCTCCGACCCGCTGCCGAAAGAAACCGCATTGCGCTCAGCATACGGCACGACTCCGGAGTGCAACCCAGCAGGACGGCCGAAAGCATGGGAACGGCGGAAAAGTGCAGAGAAAGGGGGAAAAATAGGGAATGAGGAAGTAGGAAAAAACCAGACAACAAAGTGGTAAAATGAGCAATGGGAACCGGGAGGGGAATCGGGGAAAGTTTCCAACCATGGCCCGCACCATCCGCATCCACCACAAGATCATCCAGACACGGAACACCTGCTCGCGTGCCGTGCTGCACGAAGACACCATCGTCATCCGCCTTGCCCGCAATCTCTCCCAAGAGGAGCGGCGGGAACACATTCGAAGCCTGCTAAGGCGCATGATGGAACAGGTCCTCAAAGAGCAACGGAAAAAGCGCATCGCCCCCTTCCGCCATCTCCTCGATGGGGGGGAATCCCTGACCGTGCGCATCACATCCGGCCGCGTCTATCGCATTGTTCTTGTACCGGCGTCGCACACGCACGCGCAGCCTTTCGGCTGCGGCCGGCGGGGTTGGGTCATAGAAATCGGGCCGCAACTGCGCAGGCCGGCCCTCCATCGCTTCTTCTGGAATCTCCTGGCCAAGGCGGAAGAGAAGCGCATGGAACGCCTGGTGCACACCATCAACCGGCAAACGTTCCGCGTTCCTCTTCGCGGAACGAAGATTGCATTCGCAAAAACACAATGGGGAAGCTGCTCCCCACAAGGAGTGATCATGCTCAACGCCGCCCTCCTCTTCGTCCCCCGACGCATTCTCCGCTACGTCATCATTCACGAGCTCGCGCATTGCCGCGTCCGCAACCACTCCCCGCGCTATTGGTCCGAAGTCGCCAGCGCCATGCCCGACTACCGCCGCGTGCTCCGGGAACTCCACAACTACCGGCTACCAACACTGTAATACCAACGTAAAGTAAAATATTCTCTATTGAGGACTCTGAGCCATCCGACTCGAGCGCAGACCGATGCGGTTCGGATTCAATCGGGCAAGCGAGAGTCGGATGGCGAAGGTCGAATTCTGGTATTACTCCTGTGACGGGGCCGAAGAAGAGAACCTGCTTTCCTTGTGCCGCGTGACGCGCGCGCGATACGTGGGAACCGGCCGCTTGTTCGCCTCCGCCACGTCATTCGCCGTCACGGGCGGCGGTATGCGCGCCGACGGAATCCGCTTCTTTGCAGCAGGATCAATGCGTCCGCGACTGAGAGGAAGCTGCGTTTCCTCCGCAACGCGCTTGCATAGCTCATAGAAACCGGGCAGATAGTCCTTCAGTGTCGCAGGACATGACCCGACGCGTTGATACCGCCGAAGGTGCGACCGATCACGCTCCGAGAGCATTTCCACCGTCAACGAAGGAGCGGCGGCGTGGAATGTCTCTTCCGGAAGAACCGACGGAGGAACGGCATCCGTGAGGAACGGCGCAAACGTCGCTGGATCGTTGATCTTGATGGATGTACAATCAAGGGTTTGACCTTGCTGGCGACGATCGCGGCACGCCTCGATCGCACGGGAATAGAGACGTCGCTGCTCCCGCCATTCCCCGCGATGCGCCTGGAACTCCTCAAGAGAATATCCGGCATCGGGCTGCGACTGGAATACCGCAGAGAGATCGCCGCCAGGAAGAGCGATAACCCCCGCAAAGAGGGAAATCCCTGCAATCGCCAGTGCCGTCGTGGAGAGGGGAAAAGCGCGCGTATGCATCGGATTATTATACCACATCGACGCTCCCCCTACAAACCGACGGAATGACGCACGCGAGAAATGGTTTCTTCCGCAAGAACGTGCGCTTTTTTGCGCCCCTCCTCCATGACCTCTTCCCAATATCCGCGCTGCTTCTTTATCTCCTCCCGCCGCCGCCACAGCGGCGCGAAGAAGTCCCCGTACGATGCCAAGAGGCGCTTCTTTGCCTCTCCGTAAGACAATCCCCCGCCATATTCCTCTGCGAGGACTTCCGCCTCTGCCGGAGACAGAAACAGCTTGTGAATCTGAAAAATAACAGACTCCTTCGCGTCCTTCGAATCCTTCGCGTCCTTCGAATCCGTCACAATGCGCATGATCGCCTTCCGTCCCACCTCCTCATCGAAGAGCGGAATGGTATTCCCATAGCTCTTGCTCATCTTCTGTCCGTCAATGCCGGGCACCACCGCGGCATCCTCGCGGATGAACGGTTCCGGAATGACGAACGAGTCCCCGTACACATGGTTGAACTTCATCGCAATGTCCCGCGTCATCTCCAGGTGCTGCTTCTGGTCCTTCCCCACGGGGACGATGTTCGCGCCGTAGAGGAGGATGTCCGCCGCCATGAGAACGGGATAGGTGAAGAGACCGGCGGTCGCGGCAATCCCCTTCGAAACCTTCTCCTTGAAGCTCACGGCGCGCTCGAGGAGCCCCATCGGCGTCACCGTGGAGAGAATCCACGCAAGCTCCGCATGGGCCGGAACGGCGGACTGGTAGAACATTGTGGCCTTCGCGGGATCGAAGCCACATGCGAGATAGTCGAGGACGATATCCTCCCGCGCGCGCCGCAGCTCCTCAGCATCACGCATCGTTGTGAGCGCGTGCAGGTCTGCGACAAAGAAGATGCTCTCCTCCGCTTTGCCGACATGCTCCAGATTCGGCTTGATCGAACCGAAGTAATTCCCGAGGTGAAGTTGCCCTGACGGTTGAATGGCGGAGAGAACGCGCATAAGGAAAGTATACCGCTATTCCCCTCTCCCAGCTGACCCCAATATCTCCAGTATCTTCTCAAACGCCCGCGGCAATGGCGCTTCGATCGTGAGGATTTTGCCTGTCACGGGATGCGGGAATGCAAGACGCGCCGCATGGAGGAAGAAGCGGTGGTATCCATACTCCCGCGTGAACCGGTGATTGAGTGCGCGATCGCCATAGACATCGTCAAGAACGAGAGGATGACCGATGCGTGCGAGATGCTGGCGAATTTGATGGCGACGCCCGCCCTCTTCCATCCACACTTCGAGGAATGCCGCATCTCGGAATTGCTCTCGCACGCGGTACCGCGTGACGGCGGGAATCTGTCTTCGTTCCTCTGGAACTTTGACCGAACGCGCAGGAAGAGCAAAACGAATCACCCCACTCTTTTGGGGACGACCGGTAACCACCGTGACATAGACCTTCTCCCATTGATCAAATTTTTTACTCAAAATGTTTTGCAGCGCCGCGCGCGTCCGAGCGAAAACCACTACCCCCGACGTCTCAAAGTCGAGACGGTGCACGGCGCGGAGGCCTGGATACTGCCCCCGAAGAAAATCGAGGAGGGGCAGCTTCCCCACCGCCCCCTTGCCCCGCACGACGAGCTCACCGGAGAGCTTATTCACAGCAAGAAGATGCTCGTCGCAGAAGAGAATGCGCTTTGGATCAATGCCCATACGATCAGTCTACCCTCATGCGCATCCACAGCATCCACCTCCATGCCCTCCAGAAGACTTCTCCTTTGCGCAACACTCGCTCTTCTTCTTCCCGGAACCACACCCGCATTGCTCACCCTTCTCGCAGCACGCCTGTTTTTTATCCTTCCCAGAACCACAGCCACAGGAATCATCTTTGGAGAAAAATGGAACCATAAAAATCGAGGGAAAAAATAGAACACCATCATACTGTCATCACCCCATTCACACTTCAAGCGACAGAAGCATATTCTTGTTGTCCTCCTGCTATCCTCTCCCATAGACTCTCAAAAGTGGCTTCGGGCGGCTAGCTCAGTGGTTAGAGCGTTCGGTTCACATCCGAAAGGTCGTAGGTTCAACTCCTATGCCGCCCACCATTCATCTCATGCCTTCGCCCGCGCAAACTCAATATCCTGATCGAGGCGGCTCTCCTCCGGGAGCACCTGCCCCTGGTACTTGCTCCCCGGCTTCTTATTGTACGGCATCTCCGCAGGGCTCGACATCGTCTCGAAGGCGATCTGACAAATGCGCATTCCTGCGTAGAGCGCCACCGGCATGCGATTGAGATTGCTGATTTCAAGCGTCACCGTTCCGGAAAATCCCGGATCCACGAATCCCGCCGTCGAGTGGACGATGATCCCGAGACGCCCGAGGGAACTCCTCCCCTCCACACGCACGACGAGATCGTCAGGCACCGTGATGTGTTCCCGCGTCACGCCGAGGACGAACTCTCCCGGCTGCACGATGAACGGCTCCCCGTCGCCGATAACGACAGTCCGCATGTTCCCGATGAACGTTTCCGCTTTCCGGGGATCGAGGACGGCAAATTTGCTATGCTCGTACAGCTTGAACGTATTTCCCAAGTGCAAATCCATACTCGATGCGTGGATATACCACCTCTCCGGCGGATCGGAAGAGAGAATTTTGACGCGCCCTTCCGCCATAACCTCCCGTATATCCCTATCGGAAAGAATCATGGAAAAACCATAGCAGAACGCGGAACGCATGGCCAGATACTGAATAGGTTCACATACATCCTGGACTCCCGGAGGGTTTCCCTCTGAGAGCCAT
>CAZWCH010000015.1:0-15144 GCA_964632925.1 uncultured Candidatus Peribacteria bacterium | reverse complement strand
GCGACTGGGCGAGGTACGCGGTGCCGTCGAAGTATTTGACGCTGAAGAGTTCCGCTCCCGATTCACTGGGGCTTCCCATGAACTTCGGGGAGTGGATCTCGATGAAATTCTGGTCTGCCCAATACCGGCGCATCGCGAGTTCCGCAGCCGTTTGTACGCGAAAGATCAGATGGTTGGCGGGGCGGCGAAGGTCGAGAAAGCGCCAATCAAGCCGCAGGTCGAGGGAAGATTCCTCCGTAATGGGGAGCATGGGCGGCGCGGCGCTCACGATACGGAGAGCATCGAGCGCGACCTCAATGCCGCCGAGCTTGACCTTCTCATTGGCGACGACGGTGCCCGTCACTGTCACGGCAGACTCCGCAGTGAGCGTGGAGATAAGCGCGCTGAGAGGATCGTCCCTCTTCTCGTGAACCGCCTGAACGCTGCCGGTGTGGTCGCGCACAATCACGAACTGCATGTTTTTCTGGTCGCGAATGGCCTGGACCCAGCCGCAGAGGGTCACCGTTTGACCGATGCGATGATCACGAAGCTCGCCGCAGGTGTGGATGCGCATCATACTGGAACTGTATCGGAATGTGTGGCAGGAGTCGATCCACGAGAATCCCCCGCAGTTGTCCAGACGAATTGTCAACGTATCTTTACAAAATGTAAAACAAACTATATTTTCCCACGTATACCTTTTCACCATTTCTTCTATGGAGACCACCCCCTTCAGTCATGAACAGAGCGAAGGCGCGCGCTGTCCGCGCACGGCGGCCCGGCAGTCCCGCGTCGGATCGGCGGTGAAAGTTGCTCTCGCGGCCCTTTTGGGGACCGGAACGGTTGGCGGTGTTGGATACACCGTCCATCGGCAGAATGAACTGGAACAGAGGAATGGAGTCATGGAACAAAAGCTCACGAAAGAACAGCTGTTGCGCGAGGGCATACAGCGCCGGCTTGAGGAACAGGAGCAGGGAAATGGGCAGATGCAGACGGCTCTTTCCAGAGAGCAGGCGTTCCGGGAGGACATACAGCGCCGGCTTGATACGCAGGTGACCCTCGATGATATGGATGATGCTGTGGAGATGGTTACTCCGGCAACGGTTCGTGTGGAGGGGCCGGAGGGGCTGGGCTCGGGGGTCATTCTCACGGATCGTCTGGGACGCATGTTCATTTTGACGAATGGGCATGTCACGGAAGGGAACGAATTTCAGCGTGGGGAGTTCCATGAATTCCGCGACGGGGTGTACCGTATTGTGCTCCACACGGGAAACGACTTTAGAGAGGGAATACACTTCGATGCGGCGCCCGCCATACGGAAAGACGGGACGCGCGCCCACTCGTATTCCGATAAGAAAGACCTCGCGCTCCTGCGGATTCCGCCGGAGATCGAACAGCAGATCATCGAAGGGAAAATTCGTATTCCGCGGCTGCAAATCTGCAACCGGGTGGCATCCCCCGTTCGAGCGGGAGATCGGGTCATCGCAGTGGGGAACCCCTTTGGCGAGCGGGACCACATTACTGATGGGATCGTGAGTAATAACAGCTCTTTTGGGGATATTGAGCCGGAGAATGCTTTTATTCGCACCAGTGCCCCGATTAATCCGGGAAATTCCGGCGGCGGGCTCTTCCGCGTGCGGAGGGAGGGTGGGAAGCTTGTCACGGAACTCGTCGGGATCAACACGTGGGGGTACAGAGGGGGGGATGGGGTGAGCGGCTCCATCGACATTCGTGTTGTTGCCCTCCAATGCCATGAGTGGGGAGTCCCCATCGTTTCCGATGGGGAAATAGCGGCGTATCGGCAATGGTGGGAGGAGGAAGTTGTGCCGTTCCAGAAAAAACTGCCGAAGCAATCGGAGATGCCGTACGTCGATGACTGAGGAACTCAGAGCCATTCTCGCCATCGCAGAGCGTCACGGCGCGTCCATTGAGACGCTCCGGCAGTGCCTCTCCCCCCTCAAGAGCGCCGAGGCGTACATGACGGAGCTCCAATGGAGGACGTATGCGCGTCTGCGAAAGATGGTCGAAGACCACGACCGCGCCCTTCGGGAGCGGGCAATGTCCTTCACTCGTCAGCCACCTCCTTCGCCATCCAGCTCTCGCTCGCACGATTGAATCCGAACCGCATCGCGCAGCACTTGAGCTGGATGGCTCAGGGGTTCAGATTGCCCCTTCGTAGTTCTTTGGGAAACGGCCCCGTCAAATCAATGATGGTGGATGGGGGGTGCAGAGGAAGCGAACCGCCGTCGATGAGGAAAATGTCTGGCAGATCGTCTGGGAATTGCGAGAGAATCTCCGTGGTGGAATAGGCCGCCGGCTGTCCGTGGACATTGGCGGAAGTCGTGCTGATGGGTTTGCCGAAGAGCGTAACGAGTTTTTGCGCGACAGGATGCGAAGAGATGCGGATGCCGATCGTAGCTTCCAATGGTGGCCTATTGGTGCTGTCCAGTGTTTGAAAGCTGGCACCTGAAAGCCCCGGAGGCGGTGTTGGGTAGAGGATATATTTGGCATCTGTCCGCAGTGGCAAGATGAGGGTGAGGGGGCCTGGAAGATGCTTCTGTGCGAGCTTCTCTACATCCTCGTTCCATAGAACATACTCCTTTACCTGTGTGATGGAGGAGAAGAGGGCGCTGACGGGTTGATTCAGCGGTCTTTGTTTGAGGACGAAGAGGCGCGCGATCGCTGCGGGGTTTGTGATGTCGCAAGCGATGCCGTAGCACGTTTCTGTGGGATGAATGACGAGGCCGCCCGCGGCCAGGGCGGCCGCGGCGATGTCAAGAGAGCTGGGAGTGGGAGGGAGGACACGCATTTGGGACAGTGTGATGCTGGAGGATATCGGCAATGCGCCTTTCAAGCGCGGGGGACATGTTGACGGTGAGGGGGAGAGGAATGCGCTGCTCTCCGATCTGAAGCTGCACGCGTTCCTTGCCGGGGAAGAGGGTAATGGCATTTTTCAGGTCGAGGAGGAGCTGCTTGGGGGCGCGGGCGGGAAGGGAAATGGTATGGAGGGAAATGAGGGATTCAGAAGGCATTCCCTGGACGATCCACGCAGCCAACGGCCCGAGGCCGCTGTCCTGTTGTTTGTATTCCTGAAAATGGACCGTTTCTCCGGCGACGACATTCCCCTCTTCATCGACGAGTTCCATATTCTCTGCGCTGTGTTCTGTTGGGCGATGCGGGGCAAAGCCGCGGCGCGCCTCTTCCTCGTCAAAGAGGCCGCTCTCCCTCGCGCGCCCGATGAATGTCGGCAAATGGAGGCGTTTCACCGCCTCCGCGCGGATGAGGTGCTGGCCGTTCCGCACATCCAGCGTTCCGCCGATGACGAGGAGAACGGCATCCTCTCCCAGGAATGGGGAAACCTCGGCATACGTGCGTGGGAAGAGGGTGATCTCGATTTTTCCGGAGGGATCTTCGAGGATCACCACCCCCATCGTCTCGTTTTTCTTGGTGCGGATTTTTTTAACGTCTCCGGGAATCCCCACGACGGTGACCCGCTTCCCGGCGGTTCCGGAGCGAATGTCTCCGATGAGATTGGCTCTCTTCCGTATGTATGCGCCGAGCCCTGCCAGAGGGTGGCCCTGCACATAGAGGCCGAGGGTTTCCTTTTCCCATTGGAGCTTCTGTTCCGTGGCGGCGGGGGGCGTTGGTGGAAACGCCAGCGCGGGGAGAGAGGATTTCTCGTCCGGTTGACCGAAGAGATTGGCTTGCGTTGGATGATCGTTTCCCCAGAGCTTTCGGTAGGCGACGATGCGGTCGTGGTGCGCGACGAAGCACTGCCGGTCGCCGAAGGAATCGAGCGCTCCGGACTTCGCAAGCGCTTCCAGAGTTTTTTTATTGAGGAGTTTCGGGGGAAGGCGGCGGGCGAAATCCTCTATGGAGACGAATGTTCCGCCGCGCTGGCGTTCCGCGATGATGTGTTCCACGGAACTTTCCCCGATACCCTTGATCGCACTGAGCCCGAAGCGGATGCCCCATTCTCCTTTCGCCTGCGCGCGAGCTGCGGCCGGCGGGATGACTGTGAAATGCTTGAGAGATTCGTTGATATCCGGCGGAAGGATTCGGATGCCCATATGCCGGCATTCGTCGATTTCGATCATAATGCGGTCCGTGCGCTGCGCATCGCCGCTGAGGAGGGCAGCCATGAATTCCGCGGGGTAATGCGCCTTGAGGTAGGCGGTTTCATAGGCGATGCGGGCGTAGCCCGCGGCGTGCGCCTTCGGGAAACCGTACCCCGCGAACGGCGTGATGACATCGTCGAAGATGCGCTCCGCGAGCGCGCGGGAATATCCTTTCCTCTCCGCTCCGGTCAGAAATTTTTCCCGTTGGTCGTCGAGCTCTTTTTTAATTTTTTTCCCAATGGCCCTTCGGAGGATGTCCGCCTCTCCAAGAGAAAATCCCGCGAACACTCTCGCGAGCTGGAGAATTTGTTCCTGATAGACGCCGATGCCGTAGGTTTCCTGAAAAACCGGCGCGAGGTCGGGATGGAGGTAGGTCACTTCCTCCTGTCCATGCTTTCGTTTAATGAATGAAGGTATCCACTCCATCGGCCCCGGGCGGTACAGCGCCGCCATTGCGGTGATGTCGTTGAATGTTGTCGGTTGGAGTTGTCGGAGGTATCGTCGCATCCCGGCGGATTCAAATTGGAAGACCCCCGTTGTCTCCCCCTGCCGGAGAAGGGCGAACGTCGGCGCATCGTCCGTGGGAATGGCGGCGATATCGATGCGTTTTTCCCACGTTCTTTCGATGATCGCGAGAGCCGTCTGAATGACGGTGAGGTTCGTCAGGCCAAGGAAATCTATTTTGAGAAGCCCCAGGGATTCCAAGGGCTTTGCGGCGTACTGCGTGATGATTGTCTGTTCGTCTTTCGGCGCGCGCTGCAACGCGGTGAAGTGCAGTGCCGGCTTTTCCGTGATAATGACGCCGCAGGCGTGGATAGAGACGTGGCGGGCCTTCCCTTCAAGCTTGAGTGCGGTATCTATGATGCGCCGGTAGGCGTCGTTGCTTTCGTAGGCAACCTTGAGGTCCGCTGTTTCCAGCGCGTGCAGCAGTTTGGTTCCGGGACGATCCGGAATGAGTTTTGCGAGCTGATTCATTTCAAGGAAGGACATGCCGTAGGCGCGGCCGACATCCTTGACCGCAGCGCGGGCGGCGAGCGTCCCGAACGTGCAAATTTGGATGACGTGGTCTCCTCCGTATTTTTCCCGGACATAGGCGAGAATCTCATCGCGGCGATTGTCCGCGAAGTCCGTGTCGATATCCGGCATGGTGATGCGTTCTGGATTGAGGAAGCGCTCGAAGATGAGGCCGTGCTCGAGAGGGTCGATCGTCGTGATGTTGAGGCAGTACGACACGAGGGAACCCGCAACGGACCCGCGTCCCGGCCCCACGGTAATGCCGCGCCTCTTTGCCTCATTGATGAAATCCGCGACGATGAGGAAGTATCCGGAAAAGCCCATGTGTTCGATGATGGCCAGTTCATGCTGCAGGCGTTCCTTGTAGGGGGCGGGCGGAGACGGAAAGCGGCGGTGGAGCCCCTCCTCCGCGAGCCTGCGGAGGTAGTCGTTCTCCGTGGTGCCGTCCGGGACGGGAAAGCGGGGGATGTGATACGAGCCGAACGCGAGCGTGACGTTGCAGCGGTCCGCGATCACCCGCGTATTCTCGAGCGCTTGCGGGACATGGGAGAATGCGGAGGCAAGCTCCGCGAACGGGCGCATGGAGAAGTCCGCATCCCGGATGGACACGCGCCCTGTGTCTTCGACATGGGCATTCTGCTGAATGCACAGGAGGACATCATGCGCTTCCGCGTCTTCCGTCCGGCAGTAGCGGCTGGCCGATCCGATCACGAGAGGAACGGCCAGCTCTTTCCCAAAGCGAATGAGTTGCTGGTTGATTTCGCTCTGCCCCGGACGATGGGGGAGATCGAGGAGTTCAAAATAGAAGTTGTCCTTCCCAAACAATGAACGATAACGCTCCGTTCGCGTCCGGACCTCCGTGCCATTCTCCGCGAGAGCCGCCTTTGGGATCGCCCCCTCTGCGCCGCCCGTCAACGCGATGAGGCCGCGGCAGTATTGACTGAGGGCATCCAGAGACACCGCCGGGGGGTGGCCGCATTGCAGGGCGGACGCCGTGGCAATGCGGAGGAGATTTTCATATCCTTCCAATGTTTCTGCGAGAAGCACGAGCGGCGAAGCGGCACCGTCCTCCTGCACGAGGATTTCCATGCCGAGGATCGGCTTTACCCCGTGTTTCCGTGCGCATTGGTAAAATTCGATGAGGCCGTAGGTGAAACCGATGTCCGTGAGTGCGACGCCGCTCTCTCCCAGCTCCTTCGCACGGAGAACGATTTCCTCGGGGCTGGGGAGAGCCTGAAGGAGAGAGTACGTGCTGTAGCAATGCAGGTGGACGAAATCTTCCGGTTTCATTGTGAATATAGTACCAATTCCGTTCATTCTCACCTATGCTCTATCACCTATCCGTCCGACCGCGTCCGGGCGGGCAACCTATCACCTACCACCTGCCATATGTTCTCCCTCCATCGCATCCAGCTCATTGGCTACCAAACCCAGGCGGTCACTGTTCGCAAGACTACCCAGGGAACGAGCGTGACCGATCTCAATATCGTTGTCCCGTACACCTACCGCACGGAGGGGGGGCAGGAACTCGTGGGGCGGAGCTACCACGTCGTGACGTTGTGGGGGGCTATGGCCGACGTGGCGGCGCAGTTCGTGCGCGCCGGATCGCAGCTCTTCCTTGCGGGGCGCCTTCAAACAGATGCGTGGGTGGACGAGAAAACGGGGGAAAAAAGGAGTAAAACGAAAATTGTCGCCCAAGAGATGATTTTTCTGGATCCGAAAGAAAAGCAACTCGAGCGCCCGGAAGGCGTCGCGGGCCGCACGCTCCAATTACTCAATCGGGCGGATGTCATTGGAAATCTTACGCGGGATCCGGAAATGCGGACGACGACAAGCGGACAGAACGTTCTCTCGTTGGGCATCGCGACAAATGAGCGATGGAAAGATAAGGCAACGGGAGAGATGAAGGAGCGGGCGGAATTCCATACCGTCGTCGTGTGGGGGGAGCTGGCAAAAGAAGCGTCGCGCGTTCTTCGGAAGGGGAACCGCGTCTTCGCCTCCGGTCGCGTCCAAACGCGTAGCTGGGAGACGCAGGCGGGGGTGAAACGGTACACCACCGAAGTGGTTGCAGAGACGGTTTCTCTCCTGGGCGTGTGCCCGGAGGGGCTGGACCTCTCCGTGGGAGCCGCAGCCGCGGCGCAAGACGCAGGACAGGGAGAGGACGCGCCGCAGGCCCCGGAGAGTTCCTCCTCTTCTATGGAACCATCCGGCGTTGTACACGTGCCGGAAATTCGTGTGGAAGATTTGCCATTTTAAGATTCCTATCCTTTGCGCTTCGCCATCCAGCCATCGCTCGCGCGATTGAATCCGAACCACATCGCGCAGCGCTTGAGCTGGATGGCTCAGTGCTCTAAAAAAGCGTCGAACCATCCTGCCGGATGAATCGCATTTCGACGTCGAGCGGGGAATCTATGCGCGAGCGAATATGTTGGACGAGAGTTGTGGCGTCCGTGAATGTCGCCTCCCCGGTATTCAGGAGGAAATTCGCATGCTTCTCTGCGATCTGTACGTTATTCCGTACGTATCCACGCAGCCCCGCAGCATCGATGAGTTTCCATGCCGGGGTGCCATCCGGAAGGCTCTTAAAGCACGATCCTGCAGTTTTCAGATGCGGCTGAGTTTCGATCCGCTTTTGGATAAGCCTCTCTATTTCTGCCTGGATTTCCTCTTGAGGGCGAGTGGGAACAGAGAGCGTGACAGACCAGATGATGGGAGGAGTCAGCGTGTCATGGTGAGCCCGTCGAACCATGGCACATGTGTGTCGCCCTTCGACGGGCTCAGGGTGACACACAGACATTGTCTTAAAGATACTTTCCCTATATCCAAATTTACATTCCTCCTGTTTCCATGTTTTCCACTGTTTCTCGTGGTAGAACGTGACGTCTTTCACGAAGGATCCGATCCATATCCCATCGAATCCCTGGCCGGCGTTCCCGAAGATGGCGCCGCCGATGTTTCCGGGAATGCCCGTGAGAGGAGAGAGGTCGAGGCCCTGCTCCGCGAGTTCATTGAGGAGGGAGGCGAGAATCTTCCCCGCCTCGACATGGACAGTGATTCCCTCCCCCTTGGGGGGAGGGTCAGGGAGAGGGGGTCGACAATTTTCGATTGTGACAGCAGATGCTATTACACGTGCAACAACCGCCTCCACCGTCCCATCCGCAAAAATCGTGTTCGATCCGCCACCGAGCAATACCAGTGGGAGCCGTTTCTCTTCGGCAAACGTCACAACGTCTTCCGCATCCTTCCCCGTTTTCAGTTCTACGAAATACCGTGCAGCCCCGCCAATCCGCATCGTTGTCTTGGGGCCGAGAGGAACATATTCTCCAATATCCACACGAACATCCTAGTGGCGCAAGCCATAGCGGAGAAGGCATTGTCCTCGACAAGGACATTTTTCCTTCTTTGATATTTACACCTTGTCCGCTATTTTCGCAACATCTGCGCGAGATCGTCCACATCAATCGCCAAATCGTTCAGGATGCTCTTAAGGAGTCCTCTCCCCAAATCTTCTCCCCGGTGAATCGGAATCGCTGACCCTTTGGTGCCATCGGGGCTTTCCACGAAGACGTGACTCCCCTTTTGCCGGAGGAGACGGAAACCGTGTTTCTGGAGAGCGGCGAGGAGTCTCTTTCCAGTGATGACGGGGAGACGTGGCACGGCTACAACTCTACTTCAATGTGTTGTAGCCCAACAAATGTTTCGGGGGTCGTTATGGACGCTCTCTCCTCTTGCACCTCTGTACAGAGGGCGATGACTTCTCGCATCCGTCGGTAGAGCGCGGGGAGAGTTTTCGCCTGCGTGTGACAGCCGGGCAAGGTTGGAACGTGGGCGGTGAACATGCCGTCGCAATCCTGGAGAATGATGACGGGGAAGCGGCAAGTCATACGAAGTGAGTATAGATCATTCTCCTTCAAAAAACCACGGTTTTCTGCTACAATACCAAGATTATGCCTCCGGATGATCCCCTTGCCCTCACTTCGGCAACATCGAGGCGATCTTTTCGATTGTTTCCTCGATGTGGTCGTTTCGCTTCGTACACTGGAGGCGACCTAAAATGGCTGTGAGGAGCGAAAGACCGAGGAGACCGCCGGAGATCAGGAGGAATTCCCGCTGCCGGAGGTTCGTGTTGAGGAACGTGAGGGCGAGTTGAGCAGAACTGAGAGTAAAAACGCCGAAAACCGTGCCGAGGCCGAGGGTCACGAGGAGGAGCTTCGTCCGGTTTTCCGCGGAATCCTGCGGAGCGCTGGCGAGGCCCGTGAGGAGTTCGCTGTTCACGATCACTGGCTCTTTTCCCCATTGCTTGATGAGATGGAGCACTTTTCTCTGGAGGATGAGTGTAATGAAGGACTGGAACGGAACCGCCGTTTTCCCCTCGACGACGGCCCTCTGCTGATCGACTTTTATGGCGACTTCAACGGGTTTATGGGGGAGAGAGGAGATACTCATGGTGGACAGTATACCCCGCCGCGTTCATTGACATTTGGCATTTGGCCTTTTTCGCATGATAATGCGGGCATGGGGTTATAGATATGTGGGGTTGTAGCTCAGCGGTTTAGAGCGCTCGCCTGTCACGCGAGAGGTCGCGGGTTCAAATCCCGTCAGCCCCGCCACATTACTGCAAGTACAGGAGAGGATTCCGCTTGATACCTTTGACGCGGACCTCAAAATGCACGTGGATGCCGGTCTGGCCGTAGACGCGGCCGGTATTTCCCATCCAGGCAATCGCCTTGCCGCGAGCGACGCGCTCCCCTTTCTGGACATACAGCTCTTTGTTGTGGGCGTAGAGCGTGTAAAGGCCGTTCCCGTGATCGATTTCGATCACGTTTCCGAAGCCGCCGTTCCAGCCATATTCCGCGCGCACGACGGTGCCGTCTTCCGCGGCGAAGACCGGCCCGCCCCCCTTGGTCTGGAGGTCGACGGCGTAATGTCCCGGATGGTAGTACTGCGTGTACAGGCAGGCATTGCAGGGCATTTGGAGGACTCCGCGGGTGGGCTGGGCGGCGACGGCGGGCGCCGTAGGGGCGACGCGCGGTGCCCGCGGCTCTCCGCGCGGTGCCGGAGGCGTCTGCTTTGCGGCAACCTGCGCGGCCTTGGCGACAATGGGGCGGCCTCCGGGGATGATGAGTTCCTGGCCGGCCAGGATAAAACTGCCGCGCAAGTGGTTCTGACTGGCGATTTCTTCCGCTGGCACGGCGTAGAGGTCGGCGATCTTCGCGAGCGTCTGGCCTGGTGTTACGGCATGGAGAATGCCGTCGACCGGGAGGATGAGAAGTTCCTGGCCCGGCCGGAGGAGGGCATGCTCCGCGAGAGCGTTTGTCCACCGGACGGTGTCGACGGAAATGCCGTAGCGTCCCGCGATATGTTCGAGGTTTTCCCCCTCGATGACCGTGTGGATGATGCCCTGGGCATACGCGCGGCGGGCTCCCTGTTCCGTAAGAGAGGATGATTTCATGAGAAAACCGTCCTCGACGAGGAGGAACTGCGGGAGCTGAAAAGCATCCTCCTCATTGAATGCCAGAGTTTCTCGCGGGACGTAGGGCGGAACGAGGGTACTGCAGATAACTATTCCTCCGGTGAGGATGCGGACGCGCAGGGAAAGCCAATGTTTCGGTGACGAGGAGGTGGGGGTGGGGAAGGGCATGGATCTACGACGTAAGAGCGCGGACAAGCGCTCGCATATCTGCGTAGCGGTTGAGGGAGTTGAGGAGCACGACAATGTACTCCCGATCATCGCTTCCCGCGATGACAGAAACGAGACACTGCCGGGCCCCCGGCGTTGTCCCGGTTTTTCCGGCGATCACCCCGCTCTCCGCATGGAGGAGCGCGTTGGTGTTGGTCACCGTCACCGGATCGCCCGCGCGGCTGTGGAAGGTGGCTCCGCGCATGCCCATCCTCCGGCGAATCTCTTCCGAGCGCAGGGCGAACAGGGTGAGCCAGGCGACATCTTGCGGCGTTGACCACTGCGTCTCCGCGTCGAATCCGACGGGATTTTGGTAGGAAGTGTGGAGGAGGCCCAGTTCCCTGGCCCGCGCGTTCATTGCGGCGGCAAATGCTTCCGTAGACGCGCTGTGATGCACGGCCAGGGCGACGGCGGCATCGTTGGCGGATCCGATGAGCATGGCGGACAAGAGATCGCCCACGGTGAATTGCTGGCCGGACTGGAGATGGATGCTCTCGCCGCCGGTTCCCTGCGCTTCCGGCGGCACGGTTACCCATTCTTCCATAGTGTGGTGTTCCGTAATGAGGAGAGCGGTCATGATTTTTGCGATGCTGGCGATGGGGCGCTTAACCTGCGCGTCCTTCGCGAGAAGTAGCTGGCCGCTGGCGCGATCGATGACGAGGACGCCGGAGGCGGACAGGCGTGTGGGGAAGCTGCGCGCTGCTTGACCGTCGCGGCCGGCGGATGCAGTCAGGACGGGGGGCGCTATACGCACACGCTCAAGAATGCTTTCGTTGCGGTATGCTTCTCTGGGGAAAGGGAGGACGCCCATGAGAAGGAGCGAGAGGATGGGACTGTACATTGCCGGAAGTGTACCAAAACAGCTTACCGGTACACGACGCGATCGGTGGGGCGCAGATCGACGTATTCCCGCGCGTGTTCCCGTTGGACGCTATGGAGGAAAAGACGATAGCGCCGCAGGTGTTCCTCAGGAGAGCTCCGCGCGTCGAACCATAGCCATTTTCCTGTGGCCAGAAGGTGGAACTCCCGTGCGCGCAAGAACACCAGGCGCTCCGTCACATCCTGGCCGAAGTCGCGCCGGAGAAATTCTTCCGTTTTCTGTAGCGCTGCGAGAAGAGTTGGCGAGAGGATGCGGTCCCCGGGAAGGGGGCGCACGCCCCAGTCGGTGATGCGCAGGAGCGGAAGTTCGTTGGCATGAGGGACACTGGATGGGGAATATGGCATGAAAACCCCCTTCTCTGTCAGGAAGTTACGCAGCAGCGCCCCGCTCAGAGCGGGGCGATCTCCTTCGTCGATCTGCACTCGCGCGATGGGGGCGTCGAGGGTGACGCGGACGATCAGGCGGGAGGGATAAGAAACGTCGACGCGAACGTCTTGGAGATCCGGCATGTTCGTCCGGAGAAGCGGAAGGACGTCCGTGCGGCCGAGGAGCAGCATTCTCCGGCCAAAGAGAGGATGGAGCGCCTGCTGTATGAGCGCGATGTCAATGCGGGGGTCGCGCCGAATGACGCGGATCTCCTGGACCCTTGTCCATGGGGAGAAGAGGATCAGGACGAAGAGCAGCGCGATGGCGAGGAGGATCGCAGCGTATCCAATGGGGAGCGCAAGCCACCGCAGCGCCTGCATGCGTCCCAAAGCACGGCGGATGGGGCGGGTCCACCGCTGGCGCAGAACGGAGCCCGGCTGCCGTTGACGGCGTTCGACGAGGCGCTGCACCAGTGGGTGAACCGGGCGCCGGAAGCGGCGGGGGAGCGGGGAGGGGCGATGGAGAGGCACGGGGAAATCATACGAGAGAAGAGGGAGAACCGGGGATGTCGAGGAAACCGTGGATGTGGTGTAGTACTCTTCTCTGTATGCGCGTCGCAATCGTTGCGGACTGGCTCACGACGTTCGGCGGGGCGGAACACGTCATAGCGGAGCTGAACGTTCTCTGGCCGGACGCCCCCCTCTTCGCGACCGTTGCGCGAACGGCAGATCTCGGCCCTCTGACGCACGCGGATATCCGGACGTCGCCGCTCCAGAAATGGTATCGCATTCTCCATGGCCACCAGTCGATGCTGCCGCTCATGCCGGGGGCGGTGGAGGCGATCGACCTGCGCGGGTACGATGTTATTCTCAGTTCGTCGCATGCGGTGGCGAAGGGCTGCATTCCGCCGCCCACCGCCGTGCATGTCTGCTACTGCCATACCCCGATGCGCTACGCATGGGAAATGGAGGAGCAGTATTTCGATGATTTCCGCATCCCGAAGAGCATGCGCGCGTTGCTTCGGCGCATGCTCAAGCGCATCCGCCGTTGGGATCTTCAGACGGCGAAACGCGTCGACCATTTCATCGCGAATTCCACGACGACCCGGGAGCGCATCAAGAGGATATATAACCGCGAGAGCGTGGTCATTCCGCCCCCCGTCCACGCCCGCTTCTTCCAACAGGAAATTCAGCCCAGTCCCCAGTCCCCAGTCCCCAGTCCCTATTTCCTCTCCGTCTCCCGTCTCGTTCCCTATAAGCGCGTCGATCTCCTCATTGCCGCCGCGAACGCGAAGGGGTTGCCGCTGCATATCGCGGGGGAGGGGCAGGATCGCCGGCGCCTCGAGCGGTTGGCTGGGCCGACGGTGCGCTTCCTCGGCCGCGTGCCGGATGAAGACCTCCCCGGTCTCTATGCGGGCGCGTCCGCATTTCTTTTTCCCGCCCTTGAAGATGCGGGTCTGGCTCCCATGGAGGCGCAGGCATGCGGAACGCCGGTGATTGCGTACGGGATGGGCGGCGTTTGTGACACGGTGGAGGACGGGGCGACGGGGATCATGTTTCACGAACAATCCCTGTCATCTCTTCTGGAGGCCATCGGTCGATTCTCCGCAGTCTCCTGGGACCGCCGAAGCATCCGTGCGCATGCGCGGAAATTTTCTGCGGAGAGGTTTCGTGAGCGGGTGTCTGAGGAGGTGGAAAAGGTGATTGGTGTGAGGTGCTAGAGGCGCCGCGTGTCATGGTGAGCTCGTCGAACCATCACGCGGTGCCACTCTTCGACGAGCTCAGAGTGACACCGCTACAATTGTTCCATGTTCAAAAGAGACCCGCATTCTCGCAAAGGTCAGAACGGCCGCGTTGCCATTATCGGCGGCAGTCACCGTTTCCATGGCGCGCTGATCTTCAGTGCACTTTCCGCAGAGGCAAGCGGTGTCGATCTCATTTTCCCCATTGTTCACCGATGCCATGAGATGGTGACGCGCATGGCATCGCTCAATTTCATCGTCCATGCGTTCAGGGAAAACAGCCTCACGCCGGCCGACGCCGAGCGCATATCGGCCCTTCTCCAACACGTCGATTCCTGCGTCATTGGTCCCGGCATGGCCGAAACGCCGGAAAATATCGAGGCGATCAGCCGCATCGTTTTCGGCGCCCGATGCACGCTCGTCCTCGATGCCACTGCCCTTCATCCGTCGGTGCTCGGGAGTCTGACGAAGGAGCACGCGGTCATCCTGACGCCGCATCAGGGAGAGCTCGCACGACTCGTGCAGAAAGACCTTTCCTCTCTCGCTCGGAAGGAAACAACAGCCCTTGTAGAGCTCGTCGCAGGTGAACGGAATGCAGTCGTGCTCCTCAAGGGGCCCGAGGATTTCATCGTGGATGCTTCGGGAAAAACGAAAGCGGTGAAGGGCGGCAATGCCGGTCTCACGAAAGGGGGAACCGGCGACGCCCTTGCAGGACTCATTGCAGGGCTTGTGGCGCAGAAGATTGACCCATTCGACGCGTGCGTTTGTGCGACGACCATCATCAAAAAGGCGGGGGAGAAACTCTTCAAAAGCAAGGGGTACGCGTATACGACGCGGGAGGTCATCGGGTTGATTCCAGAGTTCCTCTGTGTGTCTCTGTAGGAGATCATACTGAGCCATCCAGATCGAGCGCTGCGCGAAGCAGCTTCGGAATTCTTCGCGCAAGCGAGAGCCTGGACGGCGAAGGGGTCTTCTCCTTATATTGGTGGCTTTCTTGTATGCCATTTCGTTGCCTGCTCGTAGGCGTGCCCGACCCGGAGAATCCTTCCTTCCTCCCACTGTGGTCCCATAATCTGCAGGCCGATGGGTAACCCTTCTTTCGAGAATCCGCAGGGCAGGGAGAGTGCGGGGATGCCGGCCATCGGTTGCGGACACAGGAAGATGTCTTCCAGGTACATGGCGACGGGATCCCCTTCGTGCGCGCCGATGGTGAAGGCGGGCGTAGGGGAAACGGGAGAGATGATGACATCCACCTTTGCGAACGCCTCTGCAAAATCATTCCTGATGAGCGTGCGGACTTTCTGCGCCTGGCGGTAGTAGGCGTCGTAGTAGCCGGCGGAGAGGGCGAATGTGCCGAGCATGATGC